>JAVCDH010000078.1 GCA_030765805.1 Candidatus Euphemobacter frigidus | reverse complement strand
GGAAAAAACAAGGAGGCCATTTTTCTTAAAATAATCTGTAAAATATTTTCAACAATGAATTTGCTTTAATCGTACTAATCAGTTTGAGTTATAACAATTTCCCGGTGCTACTTGCCGATTCCGGGTTTAAAGGGAGAAGACAATCATGGATTTATTAATTAAAAACGCCCGGCTCCGTAAGAAAGACGGCACCTGGGAGATCGCCATCACCGACGGCCGAATCGAGAAGATCGCCAAAAAGATCGGTGGGAAAGCCGCTACCGAGGTAGACGCCGAGGGCAACCTGGTAACCGAATCGTTTGTCAATGCTCACCTCCACCTCTGCAAGGTCTATACCCTGATGATGATGAATGAAGACGCCTTGAAGAATTATCATGATGAAGGCATGGGTAAAGCAATGACCGCGATCGAGGAGGCGGCCAAAGTAAAAGACAACTATGACGAGAAATGGATCCTTCCCAATGTGAGGAGGGCCGTAAAGCTGGCCGCTCTCAACGGGACCACTCACATCCGGGCTCTGGCCGATGTCGATAATAAGGCGAAGATGGAAGGGATCAAAGCCCTGCTCAAAGCCCGGGAGGAGTTCAAAGGCATCGTCGACCTCCAGGTCGTGGCCTTTCCTCAAGACGGAGTGGTGAGAGAACCGGGGGCCGCCGACCTGGTCCGGGAAGCCATGGACCTGGGAGCGGACGTCGTCGGGGGAATCCCCTGGATCGAGTTCACGGAAGAAGACGAACAGTCACATATCGATCAGATGTTTAAGATCGCCACTGCTTACGACAAGAACATCTCGATGCTGGTGGATGATGCCGGCGATCCCGGTCTGCGCACCCTGGAGATGCTGGCCCTGGCCACCATCCGGGAAGGTTGGGAGGGCCGGGTTCTGGCCCATCACGCCCGGGCGATGTGCATGTATCCGGAGCCGTACTTTATGAAGCTGGTCGCGCTTCTGAAAAAAGCCCGGATCGGGGTGGTCAGCGATCCCCATACCGGCCCTCTGCACGCTAAGGTCAAGGAGATGATCCGGGAGAACGCCCTGGTGGTACTGGGCCAGGATGACATCTCGGACGCTTACTATCCTTACGGGCGAAACAATATGCTGGAAGTGGCCTTCCTCAACTCCCATCTCCTCTGGATGACCACCGAAGAAGAGATGGAACAGCTCTACGACATGATCACCGTCAATGTGGCCACCGCGATGGGGATACCGGATTTCGAGATGGCGGTCGGCAATCAGGCTAACCTGGTAGTCCTTCAGGATGAGAACGTCCTGGAAGCCTTCCGCAATCATCGGGAAGTCAAATACCTGATCAGCCACGGCCGACTGGTGAGTGGGGAATGGGGAATGGGGAATGGGGAATAACGGAGGGGATTGGATGAAGAGTGAAGACTTCTTGAAATTCAGGGAGAAATGGAATCATGCGGTTGCCGGATCATCGCAATGACGGCACCATGACCAGGCACTCCAAATCAATGCGGATATGGAATAAAGACCTCGTCTTCATCCTCCTCCTGATCATCGTCGGGACGGCCGTTTACGCCAACACTCTCTCCAACTTGTTTGTCTACGATGACCAGGTAACGGTGGAAGACAACCTCTTTATCCGGGACTGGAGGAACCTGGGGCGTTTTCTTACCGGGGACTATTATCTCCGCTCTGAAGAATATTCCTTTCGACCGCTGGTGACCCTCACCTATTTCGGCGATTTCTTCCTGGGGGGGGAGAATCCCCCGGGCTATCATCTGACCAATCTTCTCCTTCACCTCCTTTCCGGCCTTACTCTCTACTTTCTGGTAAAAGAGATCGTCTCTGATCGGGCTTGGGCTTGGCTGGCCGCGTTGATCTTCATCATTCACCCGGTTCAAACCGAGGCGGTAGGGGGCATCTCTTTCCGGGAAGACCTTCTCTGCGCTCTTTTCTTTCTTCTCTCACTGCTGATGTACATCAGCAGTGAGAGAAGAAAGAAAAGATGTGATGATAATGACTCTGTGTCCGGTGATATACCCCGGACCCGAACCAACCCAGTGCTTTATTCTTTTTCGCTGCTATTCTTTCTCCTCGCGCTCCTCTCCAAAGAGATGGCGGTCACTCTCCCCCTGGTCATTGTCGCCTACGAGATGATCCTCCGGAAACGTCGTCCCGCGAAGATCTTCCAGCCCAAGATCGTGCCCTTCTTCTCTGTGGCCTTCCTCTACCTTCTGGCCCGTTTCCTGCTCCTCTACCACCGGGGGACCCTTCCGGCCGCTCCCGAGTTCGGCAATGTCTTCACTCGCCTCTTCCTCGTCTTTAAGGGGGTGGGATTGTACGGACGGCTGGCCTTCTTTCCGATCCGGCTTACCGTCGAATACCCCGACCCTTTTCCCCTGGTGGTCTGGAGCAATTACCTGCTCCTGCCGGCTCTATTAACAATAGCTTTCTTATCGGCAGTCTGGATCCGGTCCGCCCGGAGGCCCGCGGCTAAATTCGGCCTGGCTTTCTTTATCATCACCCTGCTCCCGGTCCTCAACCTGGTGCCGAACTCCCGCCTGGGGGCGGAGCGGTTCGCTTACCTCCCGATGCTGGGATTCTCACTCTGGGGAGCGGTTGGCCTGTCCACTCTCTTATCGGGCTCAAGAAAAAAATCGCTCATCAGGCTCCTGATCTGCCTGATCCTGCTGCTTCTGGCGGCCGGCACAGTACTCCAGAACCGGGTCTGGAGAAATAACCTGACCCTCTTCCGCCAGGCGGTAGCGGTCAGTCCCTTGAGCTCCAAAGCGCACCACGGACTGGGGAATGAATACTTCCGCCTGGGTAAACCGGGACCGGCGGCCAGTGAATTCCAGAAGGCGATCGCTATCTTCAACCGAGAACCGCTCTACTACAACAGCCTGGGAGTAGCCTACGGTGAACTTGGTAGATTCGACGACGCCCTGAACCAGTTTCAGGCCAGCGCCCGGCTCAATCCCGGTGACCCCCTGGTACTGATGAATCTGAGCACTCTCTTCCTCCGAACCGGGAACATCCCCCGGGCCAGGGAGGAGATCGACAGATACATCGCCGCCCGGCCTTTCGATCCCAGCGGCTTTCTTAATCTGGGAGAAATTAATATCCATCAGGGAGAGTTTCGGCAGGCACTCGCCGCCTTTCGGCAGGCTCTCGAGATAGATCCCGGCTCCGTTACCGCCCGCGAAGGCCTCGGCTACTGCTACTACCGGCTGGGGGAACACTGGCTGGCGGAAGCTTTCTGGCGGCAGGCTCTTGAGCTGGACCCAGACAACCCCGATTTAAAACGCAATCTCAAGATCATCTCGCCGAAATAGTCGGGCTCCTGTTTCCTGGCTTTGATCATACTAATTTTAACCTAAGTTGGACTTCCGTTATTGATTTTAAATTTAAAGTACGTATAATTTCTCCCCTTGAAAAATCATAATAGAGGAGGTAACTATTTCATGACTGAAAAACAGTATCACATCGATCTGGCCCCGGGTGATGTCGGGAGATATGTTCTCCTCCCCGGCGACCCGGGAAGAGCGGAGAAGATCTCTCGCTACTTTGATAATCCCCGCGAAGTTGCTTTCAAACGTGAGTTCAGGACCTTCACCGGAACTTTCGAAGGGATCAAGGTCTCGGTTACCTCGACCGGGATCGGCTGTCCTTCAGCGGCGATCGCGCTGGAGGAGTTGATCAAGGTCGGCGCCGATACATTCATCCGGGTCGGAACCGCCGGTTCGCTTCAGAAAGAAGTCGAAACCGGCCACCTGGCCATCGCTACCGCGGCGATCCGGGAAGAGGGGACAACCAGACAATATATCCCCCTCTCATACCCGGCCGTCTCCGATCTGGACGTGCTCTTCGCCCTCCGCCAGGCCGCCGAGGAGCTCGGCTACCCTTATCACCTCGGCATCACTCACTGTAAAGACGCCTTCTACACCGAAGTAGAAGGACACGCCGCCCAGCAGGAGTTCAATGAGGCCCTCTGGAAAACCTGGCTCCGGGCCAATGTCATCTCCACCTCGATGGAGGAGTCGGCCCTCTTCGTGATCGGGTCGCTACGGAAAGTGAGAGTGGGCGCGGTGGCAACCATCATCGGCCAGACCTGGGCCGGAAAACCCATTGGCAAGTCGGTCGATCCGGAGAACGCGATCAAGACCGCGCTGCGGGCCTTCACCCTTCTGGAGGGACGATAACCGGTAACGGCCTAGGACATGGAAGAACTGGAACCAAAAATCCTGATCTGGATCGACGAGGAAGGTTTCGAACACCTGGAGGGGCAACTTCTTGAGCTTCTTCAACGTATCCGGAAAATCAACTCACAGGACACCGAATAATATATATATAGGAGAGTATAGCATGACCAAGATCGCCTTTATATTCCCGGGACAGGCCTCCCAGTACGTGGGGATGGGCCGGGAGATCTCCCGGACTCCGATTGGAGAAAAATTATTTTTCAAGGCCGATGAGATAGCGGGCTTCCCTCTGAGCAGTCTCTGCTTCGAGGGACCGGAAGAGGAACTGACCCAGACCGATAACACCCAGCCGGCCATCGTCACCGTAAGCGCTATTGTTTTTCACCTTCTTAACGAGAAAGGGATCAAGCCGGAGATGGTGGCCGGGCACAGTCTGGGTGAATACAGCGCCCTGGTAGTGGCCGGTTCCCTCTCTTTTATAGATGCCGTCCGCCTGGTGAGGATCCGTGGCGAACTGATGCGTGATGCCACCAGAACCATCGCCGGCGGCATGGCCGCGATAATCGGTCTCACCCCGCAAGCCGTGGAAGATATCTGCCGGGAGGCGAACTCGGTCGGGATCGTCCAGGCGACCAACTACAACTCGCCGATCCAGACCGCCATCTCGGGCGAGAAAGCGGGCCTGGAGAAGGCTATCGAGCTGGCAACGGAGAGGGGGGCAAAACGGGCGCTGATGCTGCCGGTGAGCGCTCCGTTTCACTCCAGTCTGATGGACCCGGTGGCGGAAAAGTTCCGGGCCGAACTGGAGGCGACCGAGTTAAAAGATGCCGAAGTCCCGGTCATCGCCAATGTGACCGCTGAACCCGAGACTAACGAAGCCGAGATTCGCGGGAATTTGATCCGGCAGATTAATGCACCCGTCCACTGGACCGAGACGATCCAGTACATGATCGCGCGGGGTATCGATACTTTCGTCGAGGTCGGCCCGGGTAAGGTCCTGACCGGTCTGTTAAAGAAGACCGACCGTTCCGTCACCTGCATCCCGGTGGAGACCCTAGAGTCGATTGATGGACTGATCAAGAAGCTGAAAAAATAGGGAAAAAGAATATTGCTCCCCATTAGCAAAAGGCCGATCATAACGAAGAAGCAACTTTTTGTTAATGGGGAGCGGTATATATCGCTATCTTTATGAAAATATGGGCTTAATCTACCGCCCTTCGGTATCTATTATCTTGAGGATATACTTAGCTTCGGATTGCCCCTGCTCAGCAGCCTTGTGAAGCCATTTTATCGCCTCCCGGTCATCCAGCTCTACCCCCTGGCCTTTATGATACATCATTCCGAGGGCGAACTGAGCAGAGGCGTGCCCCTGCTCAGCAGCTTTACGGTACCATTTCATCGCCTTACGGTAATCCTGCTTCACCCTATTGCCTTCGAAGTACATATCACCGAGAATATATTGTGCCGGGGCATACCCCTGCTCAGCTGCTCTGCGGCACCATTCCACCGCCTTCTCGTCATCCTGCTCCACCCCATGGCCTTTAATATACTTTGTCCCAAGACTATATTGAGCTTTAGCATACCCCTGCTCAGCCGCTCTGCGGTACCATTCCACCGCCTTCCAGTCATCCTGCTCCACCCCATGGCCTTTATAATACATCCACCCGAGACTATATTCAGCACGGGCATACCCCTGCTTAGCCGCTTGTTGATACCATTTTACCGCTTTCTGATAACTCTGCTCTACTCCGTGACCTTTACTATACATTACCCCAAGACTATATTGAGCTTTAGCATTCCCCTGCTCAGCCGCTTTACGGGACCATTCCATCGCCTTCCGGTAATCCTGCTCTACCCCCTGGCCTTTAATATACATCCACCCGAGACCACATTCGGCACGGGCATACCCCTACTCGGCCGCTCTGCGGAACCATTCCACCGCCTTCCGGTAATCCTGCTCTACCCCCTGGCCTTTACGATACATCCACCCAAGGCCGTATTCGGCACGGGCATACCCCTGCTCAGCTGCTTTACGGTACCATTCCATCGCCTTCCGGTAATTCAGCTCCACCCCATCACCTTCACGATACATTGTCCCGAGGTTGAACTGAGCACGGGCATACCCCTGCTCAGCCGCTTTGCGGTACCATCCCACCGCCTTCTCGTAATCCTGTTTCACCCCCTGACCTGAGAAATACATGCCCCCGAGGTTATATTCAGCACGGGCATATCCCTGCTCGGCAGCTTTGCGGTACCATTCCACCGCCTTCTCGTAATCCTGTTTCACCCCCTGACCTGAGAAATACATGCCCCCGAGGTTATATTCAGCACGGGCATATCCCTGCTCGGCAGCTTTGCGATACCATTCCGCCGCCTTCTTGTAATCCTGCTCCATCCCATCACCTAAGAAATACATTAATCCAAGACTATATTGAGCTTCAGCATGCCCCTGCTCGGCTGCCTTGCGGTACCATTCCACCGCCTTCTTGTAATCCTGCTCTACCCCCTGGCCTTTACGATACATCCACCCGAGGCCGTATTCGGCACGGGCATATCCCTGCTCGGCCGCTTTGCGGTACCATTCTATCGCCTTCCGGTAATTCAGCTCCACCCCATCACCTTCACGATACATTGTCCCGAGGTTGTGTTCGGCACGGGGATACCCCTGCTCGGCCGCTTTGCGGTACCATTCCACCGCCTTCCGGTAATCCTGCTCTACCCCCTCGCCTTTACGATACATATTCCCAAGGTTGTGTTCAGCACGGGCATACCCCTGCTCAGCCGCTTTGTTAATCCATTTAATAGCCGCACGGTAATCTTGTTCTACCCCCTGGCCTTCGTAATATAACTGCCCAAGGTTGTATTGAGCTTCTGCATCTCCTTGCTCCGCCGCTTTGCGATAGTAATCTGGATTGCCGGCGTAAGAAACTTTTACAAAAAGCATAAAAATAAGCAAAACAACTGAAAAACACATTTTCATTCTATAACTCCTTTTTTATCTCTCGCCTCAATACTCAATTAATGAACTGTTCTCCCCCCGCACCTTTTTCAGGAAGGAGTCCAGGTGGGCAAGCTGTGAGGTCACCCGGCAGGGGGGGAGAGAGGAGAAGAATTCCCGGCCGTATCCCCGCGTCCGTAGTCGGGGGTCGAGGATCGCCACGATTCCGTAATCACTCTTGCTTCTCATCAATCTCCCGAACCCCTGCCGGAGCATGATGATGGCTCGGGGTATCTGGTACTCCCGGAAGGGATCGCCATCCTTCTCCTTTATGAAATCAATCCGGGCTTCGGTCACCGGATCGTCGGGGACCGCGAAGGGAATCTTGGCGATGATCACGCACTTCAGACTCTCTCCCGGGACGTCCACCCCCTGCCAGAAACTGGTGGTTCCGAAGAGGACCGACTCCGGATGGCGGCGGAACTCTTCCAGGAGGTGGTATCTGTCTTTATCCCCCTGCCGGAGGCATCCGAAATCCGCCAGTGGCCCGGCTAACCGTTCATAAGCCTTGTTCAACATCCGGAAGCTGGTAAAAAGAACAAAGACGCCGCCCCGGGTCAGCAGGATCAACCTCCCTATATCCTGAATAATCCTCTCTTCGTACTCCTCCCGTTGGCGGCCGGGGTCGGGGATCCGGGGGTCGGTGTAGAGCATTACCCGGTTCTCATAGTCAAACGGCGAACTGAGGCGAAGCTCCTTACAGCTCTCGAGGCCGAGTCTCTTGCGCAGGTAGGAGAAGTCTCCCCGGGTGGAGATGGTGGCAGAGGTCAGTATCACCGGGCTGAACTTATCCCAGAGTAGTGTCTGGAGGTACTCCCCCACTTCTATCGGCGCCATGTGCAGCGTCTGCCGGATCCGCCGGCCGTGCGTCTCCCGGCTGTACCAGTAGACGGTCTCATCGTCTTCCATGGTCATGATGGCCTGAAGCTCCTCCCGAATCTTCCCGCAACGGGAGATATAGGTATTGAGCTCCACGCCGCTCTCCTCGTCGGTCATCATACCTCTCAGATCCTTCAAACGCTCTTCGAGTTCCTCCAGAGGGCCGGAGAGGATATCCTCCGCGAAACCAGTCTCTTTCAACCGGACTGTCCGGTAAACCTTCTTCCATTTATCTTTCAACTCCGAGAAGAATTCGGTATTCAGCTCCTGCAACTCTTCTATCAGCTCACGCCACGACTCAAGAACTACATCGTCTTCGATCCGGGAAGGGAGAAAGCCCTTGCCGGACCGGAGGCTGTAGAGATAGCCCAGTAGATTGGGGATACGGTAGTTAGAGACCTCGAAGCCCAGGAACTCGGTCGCGATCTCTTCCAAAAGATGAGCCTCATCCAGGACCACGGCCTTGAACTGCGGAAGGATCGCGCCGCCGACAGCGAGGTTAGCGAAGAAGAGGTGGTGGTTCATCACCAGGAGATCGGCTTTCTCCCGGCGGGCTTTTGCCTGCTGGTAAAAGCACTCGGCGAAGAACGGACACTTCCGCCAGAGACAGAAATCGGACTCCGCCTTGACCGCTCCCCAGACATCGCCCCGGGGGGTAAAATCAAGATCAAGCTGAAGACCACTCTCCGTCTCAGTGGCCCAGTCCTCTATCTTCCGGTACTGCCGGGCCGACTCCTTGCTCAGAAAGAGCCCCTGCTCCCCGGCGCGGGCCAGCCGGTAGAGGCAGAGATAGTTGCCGATCCCCACACAGAGCTCGGCCCGGATCGGCAGCCCGGCCTTCTCGACCAGAAAGGGGATATCCTTCTCCATCAACTGCTTCTGGAGCGTCTTAGTCCCGGTGGAGATAGCCACCTTCCTTCCTTTTTCTTTCGCCCAGAGGCAGAAGGGATACAGGTATGCCAGGCTCTTCCCCACGCCGGTCCCCGCCTCCACCATCAGGATCTCCGACCTCTCGATCGCTTCCCGGATCGCTTCACTCATCTCCTCCTGCACCCGCCGATATTCATACCGCGGGTGAAGCCGGGAGAGCTCCCCCCCCTCCCCGAAAAACTCCTTTGGGGTCAAACCTACACTAGTCACTAAGGATGCCTTCCCTTATTATTTCCATTTGCTCTTTTAACAATTGATTATCCAATAACTTCTTCTGTAGCCGAATGCGATTCATCTTAAAAGCACTGGGTCCGATTCCTCCCAGCCTTAGTCCGATCTCTTGCAAAGTCATATATTTTATCAGATATCGAAGACAGTATTCTATTAATACCTGACGAGCCTCAACCGGGCCGGATCTCCGCTTCAAAAGAGTTTCGGGCGGTACATTAAATACTTCGGCGACTTCTTTTACTATCTTATCTATCTCTAATGGCGGAATTGCTTCGTTTAATCTACTATGCTCTCTCTCTCCAACTTTTTTATCCATATATTTGATATAAATATTCCGAGTAAAATCATCATCTCCTAAAACCGTGCCGGCCTTTATCTCTTCAAATGGATTTCTTATTTGACCGCTTATCCCTTTCAATACAAACGCACTATAATTCCGGTACGCTTCCCTGTTAGTTCTTCCGAATAATGATAGAAGAAAACCCGGGTTTAAAAATGAATGTCTCTTTCTGCTACCAATATAATCAAGATAACTGCTCCAGGGGTAAGTATTCAGCAAATGTATTTTTTCATCAATTGTTGATGATTTTAATTTCTTGATCCTGATTGGATTCAAATGGATATAGCGGCTCAACTCTTTCAGATATGAATCCGCATCTACTACTATGGATTTATATCTCCCCTGAAACAAGTGCCCGACTCGTTGATGCATCTTGTTGAAATTAACAGTATAAGCAGTGTTGAATTGTTGCATAAAACGACTCAAGTTTGCTAAAGGCGTTTTTACAAGTAAGTGAAAATGATTAGACATCAATACATAGCAATGAACCTCCACTTGAAAATTTTCGCAGCTCTCTTCCAGTAATTCTAATATTTTATTTCTATCCCGGTCATTCAAAAAAATTGGCGCCTTTTCATTCCCGCGACATGTTACGTGATAGTAAGCATTCGGGTATTCTATTCTCAAAGCTCTTGCCATAATTTTCTCCTAAATTGTCTTAGTGACTAGTGTAGGTTTGACCCCAATTATATTTATTTTACTAATAAGAGGCAATGTTATAATGTGATGGCATGGAAAGATTACCTCCTTACCTGCTAAAAAAAGTTAGATTGGGAGGGGAGACGTTCGAACTCAAACGGCTCCTCCGTTCACTGGATGTGACTACGGTCTGCGAACAGGCCCTCTGCCCGAACATCTCGGAATGCTTCGAAGCCGGTGAACTTACCTTCATGATCATGGGGTCGGTCTGTACCCGCAACTGTGGATTTTGCGGGGTACCGGGAGGAAGACCGATTGCTCTCGATCCGGAGGAGCCGGATAAAGTGACCGCGGCGGCGAAACGGTTGAAGCTCCGTTATATCGTCATCACCTCGGTTACCCGGGATGACCTCCCCGATGGCGGGGCAGCCCATTTTGCCGCTTGCATTCGTAGTCTGAGAAAGACATTGCCCCGAGCCGGGTTAGAAGTATTGATCCCCGACTTCGAGGGAGATCTTGACTCTCTCAGAACAGTTCTTAAAGAGCGGCCGGACGTGCTGGGACACAATATGGAGACGGTGCGGAGACTTTACCCCCTCGCCCGGACCGGGAGCGATTATACCCGCAGTTTGAAGGTCCTGGAGAATAGCCGGCGCTCTTCATCCGGCATCATGGTAAAATCCGGCTTCATGGTCGGCCTGGGAGAAACCGAAGATGAGATCCGCGAATTGATGAGGGATATCCGTGCTACCGGATGTGAGATGCTGACCATCGGCCATTATCTCCCTCCGACTATAAAGAACCTCCCCCTGGTCAGACCCATCCCCCCGGAGAAGTTTGAAGAATACCGGGAACAAGCGCTGGCCCTGGGGTTCAGAAGCGTTCACTCCGGCATCTTCGTTCGGAGTTCTCACCATGCTTTTGAACAACTACGCGAAGCCCGGGGAGAGAAACCCGGGAAGGAGAACTATGAAAAGTAATTATGATGTCGCCGTAATCGGAGCTGGCTCCGCCGGTTACGTGGCGGCGATCCGGGCGGCGCAGCTCGGTCTCCGCACCGCCATAATTGAGCGAGAGAACCTGGGCGGGGTCTGTCTCAACCTGGGCTGCATCCCGACCAAATCACTGTTAAGAAACGCCGAACTGGTGGAAACGCTGACCACCCGGGCCCGGGAATTCGGGCTCGATTTTGATAACCTCTCCTGTGATTACACCGCCGCCTTTAAGCGGAGTCGGCAGACCTCAGAACGACTGGTGAAAGGAGTGACCTTCCTACTGAAGAAGAACAATGTTGAGCAATTTGAGGGGACCGCCTTCCTAAAGTCTCCGCGAGAAGTAAAGGTCAAACTGATAGACGAAGAGGAGATAACTATTACCGCCGGCAGTGTCATTATCGCGACCGGCGCAAGACCCTTGTCTGTTCCCGGCCGGGAGACCGACGGAGAGAGAATTATCAGTTACCGTGAGGCGATTATGGCCCCGGAGGCTCTCTCCAGCGTTGTGATCGTCGGCGGGGGGCCGGTCGGGATGGAGTTCGCCTATATCTGGAACGCTTACGGCGCGCGGGTGACGATTATCGAGATGCTCGACCACCTCCTCCCCGGGGAAGACCCGGAGGTGAGCGCGGTGGTGGAGCGGGCCTACAAGAAGATGGGGATCACCTTTTACCTCAATAGCCGAGTTGAGTCAGTTGAGAAGTCCGCGGATGGAGTTCGGATAATCTTTCTGACTCCTGAAGGAGAAAAGACAGTTGAAGGCGAACGCGCGCTGGTGGCGACCGGCTTCCGCCCCAATGTGGAAGACCTCGGCCTGGAGAAGATCGGGATCGGCTTAACCGGGAAAGGAAACTTCATTGAGATCGATGACCGGATGGAGACCACCGTCCCGGGGGTTTATGCGATCGGGGACGTCACCGGAAAGCTCATGCTGGCTCATGCCGGATCGGCGATGGGGATAGTCGCCGCGGAAGCCATCGCCGGGAAAGACCCCGCTCCCATCGACTATAAGATGATCCCCCGCTGCGTCTATTGCCGCCCCCAGGTCGCCGGATTCGGATATACCGAGGAAGAAGCACAAGCCGGCGGTTTCAAGGTCAGCGTGGGTAAATTCCCCTTCCTGGCCAACGGAAAAGCCCTAGGGATCGGAGAACGGGACGGCTTCATCAAGATCGTGGCGGAAGAAGGAACCGGAAAGATCCTGGGAGCGAGTTTGGTGGGACCCGAGGTAACGGAACTCCTGCCGGAGCTGACGTTAGCTCAGATGAACGGTCTCACTGTCGAAGATATCGCCCGGAACATCCACGCCCACCCGACACTCTCGGAAGTATTACAGGAAGCCGCCCATGCTGTCTCAGGGAAGGCGATTCATTTATAACCAATAAGTCAACTTTTAAAGACCGTCCCCTAATTGGCGTAGCGCTCCGCGGCGAGATTTAAGGCCTCCGCCAACATCTCCTCCGAAGCCTCAAACGTCGTGACCTCGAACACCTCTTCCAGGTACTTGCGGAACCGTTCCAGAATCTCAACCCGTCCCAGGGAGACAAACTCCCCGATAGAAACACTGCCTTCAAAACTGGAGTCCGAAGAAGAAGCCACGGTTAAATACTTCCCGATCCGCCGATGGGTGTCGTCAAGCGGGAGGGAGCCGTGCTGGAGGAAGTAACCCCGTTTTATCGTAGAGGCGCTCCCGGCGATCTTTTTGCCGGTACTCTCTTCCACCAGTTCATAAGCGCCGGGCGCGGCGAAGCAGTCCGCGGTCGGGGAATATCTCCCGGGATTCTTCGCCCGGGTCCTGATCCCTAAGGAGCCGTAGCAGCCGGCGAGGAGGTCGGCGCAGAAGGAGAAAAGATCGTTCCGGGAGGGCTTACTTTCCCGATCGTAGGGGATCGCGAAGCTATAGGTGATCTCGTTCCAGTGAAGCACTCCCCCTCCCCCGGTCATCCGGCGGACCCAGCCCAGGGAGTCAGCTTCGAGGGCCGCGAGATCCAGATCGTGGTGGGATTGATTATATCCGATGGAGAGCGTCGACGGCTCCCAGCCGTAGAACCTGACGATCATCTCCCTCCCCTTCCCCACCACTTCCCGGCCCAGGATTTCATCCACCGCCATGTTCAAGCTGCCGGTTCGGGGTGAATCCATCAACAAACGTATTTTCTTGATAGGAGCCTTCATGGAACCAACCCCGGGAAATTTACTCCATTTAACCCGTGATCTCACCCAGGGCCTGATCAAGAATCTTGACGCCGAGCTTGACCTCATCCTCGGTCATAGTGTGGACCGGGGCCAGGCGGACCGAAGACTTTCCGGCGCCCAGGATCAGAAGACCTTTCTTAAAGGTCATCTCAACCAGGCGGTTTCTCTTCTCGGTGGCGGGCTCCTTGGTCTCTCTCGACTCCACCAGCTCGATTCCCACCATCGCCCCCAGGGCGCGAACATCTCCGATCAGGTCATATTTTTCCTGGAGTTCGCGGACACCGGCTTGAAGCCACTCGCCTACCTGGGCGGCTTTCTCGGTAAATCCTTGCTTTTCGTAAAGGTCAAGGACAGCCAGCGCCCCGGCCACCACGACCGGGTTCCCGCCCAGCGTGTTTTCGTGCGTGTTCAGCTCCCACTCCAGCAGCTCGGAACGGGTGACGGTTATCCCCATCGGCAGTCCAGCGGCTATGGCTTTCGACACGCAGAGGATATCGGGCTCGAGACCGAAGTACTCACTGGCCAGGAAGTAACCGGTCTTCCCGAAGGCGGTCTGGACCTCGTCCACTATCAGAAGAATTCCGTTCTCCCGGCAGATATCCTGCACGCCCTGAAGGAATTCTTTCGGCGGGATGATAAATCCGGCTGCTCCCAGGAGTGGCTCGATTATCATAAAGGCACAGTCTTCCGGGGGAATCACCTGGTTCAGAACATTTTCCCTGAGAAACTGGAGACACTCCATATTGCAACCGGGATAACTCTGCTTGAAGGGGCAGCGGTAACAGTAAGCATAAGGGGAGAAGGCCACCCCCGGCATCATCGACGAGATGTAGTAACGCCGGGAGACCGGGGAGTTGGTGGTCAGAGCCAGCGATCCCATGAAACGGCCGTGGAACGCGCCCAGAAACGCGATCGAACCGGGCCGCTTGGTGTGATACTTGGCGATCTTGATCCCGCACTCGATACTCTCCGCCCCGCTGTTGGAAAAGAAGGCCCGCTTGGGATAATCACCGGGTGTCATCTTCAGAAACCGTTCGGCGTACTCTACCTGCGGGAGGGTCAGATAATCGCAGGAGTTGGCGTGAATCAGTTCCGCCGCCTGGTCCTGCACCGCCTTCACCACATGCTCCTCAGTATGCCCCATTACTGAGACGGCGATCCCGGAGCCGAAGTCCATGAAGACATTCCCGTCAACATCCTCCACGTAAGGGCCGTGAGCCCGTAACGCCACCAGGGCGGCGGTCCGGCTCAGGCTGGTGCTGAGCACTTGATTGTCCCTCTCGATCCACTCCCGTGCTTTCGGCCCGGGAGGTTCAACGACAATCTTCGGTCCATTATAATCAAAACTCATACTATATCTCCTTGTTAATTAGCCACTAAGACACTACGAAAAAATACAATACCTTGATATCTTAGTGCCTTGGCGGCAAAAACTACTATAACAAAAGCCTGGCGTCGAGGACGAAACTCCTCTCGGGCGTGGCCAGGACCGGGTTAAGGTCGATCTCCTCGATCTCCGGTAACTCAAGGGAGAGCCGGGAGATTCCGGTAACAATATCGATCAGAGATTCGATATGGCATGGTCTACTCCCCCGCGCTCCCGCCAAGAGCGGGTAGCCTTTAATACTCTTGATCATGCTCTCGGCCTCTTCCCGGGAGACCGGCGCGATCTCGAAGACCACGTCTTTCAGCACCTCGACGAAGATCCCTCCCAGTCCGAACATGACGGCCGGACCAAACTGCGGATCCCGGACCATCCCCATGATCACCTCGATCCCTCCCGTCACCATGGGGGCGATCAGGACGCCTTCAATCGCGGCTTTCGGAACCGCCTCCGAGACGTTTTCAAGGATATCTTCAAAGGCCCGACCGGCGGACTCTTCATCGGAGATATTCAGCTTCACTCCGCCGGAGTCGGACTTATGGATAATGTCCGGCGAGACCACCTTCATCACTACCGGGAAATCTACTTCACCGGCCATCTTCCGGGCTTCTTCCGAAGAGGTCGCCAGACGGTAATCAAGGACCGGAATATCATAGGCGGCTAAGAGCGCGTAAGCCTCCGGTTCCAGGAGCGACCGGTTCTTCTCCCTGGCACTATTGATAATATCCCGCGCGCTCATGATACGGCATCCTTGTAGGCTTTCTCACCAGCCAGGAATGCTTTCTCGTTCAATTCTTTAAACTTAGGCTTGAATGCGGCGGCAATCACATCAAGCAGGATCTGCCGGTCGAAGGTGATCAGGCCGGTCCCGTAGGCCGCGCCCAGCATGACGATATTCATCGAGCGGGGGTTACCTATCTCCCTTGCTATCGTGGTCCCGTTCACCACGGCCACCGTACCGGCCAGACCGCGCAGGGTCTCCTCGATCTCATCCACCGGTGGATAGACCGCGTTGCCGGTCGAGACATCCACCGGATAGACCGGGGGAGGATTCAAAATCACTACCCCATCCGGCGCGGCATACTTCCGGCCGATCCTCATACCTTCCAGCGGCTCCTGGGCAACTATGATATCGGCGGACCTTTCCCGGACCAGGGGACCGTAGACATCGCCAATCCGGACATGGGAACTCACCTTCCCGCCCCGCATCGCCGCGCCAAAAGTCTCTCCGACTCGCGCTCTATTGCCGGCATTAATCGCCGCCTCGGCCAGAATATGGGAGGCTCTCACGCTGCCCTGGCCGCCAACTCCACAAATAATTACGTCCAGTTCCATTTTAATTCTCCTGTACTTCTATCTTATTTCTTCTTTAATCAGTTTAATCCGCGGTTACATTATTCCGTTACGATCGCATTCACCGGACAGACCTGAATGCAAAGACCGCAATCAACACAGAGAAGTGGATCAATCCCGGCCTTCTTTTTCTCCGGATCAAAAGTAACCGCCGGGCAGCCTATGGCAACGCACTGCTTACAGCCAATGCATACGTCTTCCCGAACATGGGTCTTCGGCTCCACCACTCCCTCTCTCCGCAGAACCTGGAGCACACACTCGCCGGTCAGGATGACTACGGAGAACCCTTGATAGCTGATCGCCTCATCAATAGCCTCCGTCGCTTCTTCCAAGTTATAGGCATCGGCAACTTTGACAAACTTGACCCCCATCGCCCGGCAGACCGCGGCAATATCCAGCGCGGGAACCTCTCCGCCCATCGCGTTAACTCTGGAGCGGGGACTCGGCTGGTGACCGGTCATGCAGGTCCAGCTATTGTCAAGAACCAAAAAGGTTATATCGGCATTGTAAAGCGAGGCGTCGGCCAGGGCCGGAAGACAGGCATGAAAAAAGGTGGAGTCACCGGCGACCGCGACCACCTTCTTGCTCGCGTTATCCCCCAGGGCACGCCGCTCGCCGATTGCCTGGCCGATCCCGGAACCCATCACGTAAGTTGTATCGAGAATTTCGTAGGGCGATGCCACCGGATACTTTTTGGTGGCGTTATCGGTGGGCGTGATCACCTGGGCGGCCACGCCGTATCCGCCCTGCTCGTAACACCCGATATCACCGTTGACGATGAGAAGCTCCTTGCCGTACTTTTTGATGACCCGGGCCAGCCCGGCGTAACTGCCCAGGTGCGGACACCCGGCACAGAGGGCCGAAGAACGGGGGATAGTCAGCTCATCTGCTTTCTTCCGGGTCTCTTCCGGAACAACGGCGAAGGAATACTCAACCCCCAGCAAATCGGCCACCACCGAGATGACCAGATCAGGATTAAGTTCGTTAAAGGTGGGGATCACCGCCTTCGAGCCCCGGCCGATAATCTTCTTATGAAGCCCGGCGTCGGAGGCTAATTCTTTAAGCTTGTTCTCCAGCATCGGGTTTCCATCCTCAACCACCAGAATCGTATCAGCGGCATCCAGTATCTTCTTCATCTTCTCTTCCGGAGGAGGGTATACAAACCCGATCTCCAGGATACTGCAGGCCCCTTTTTTCTTGAGGGCGGTCAGGGCGTCGTTCACGTAGGAGGTTGCCACGCCGGAAGAAACGATCGCGACGGGACTTCCCGGAACTATCTGAAGATTGTTAAAAAGAGACTTCTCGGACTCGGCCAGAAACTCGGGATATTTCTTCTTCAGCCAGCCGTGCCGCCCGGCGGCCCCCTCGGGAGGGCCATAGACGGCCCAGCGAAAGGGAAGTTTAAAATGCTTGTTCCATCCCACTTCCCGGGATGCCTTCTCAATCTCCCCGAAGACCACGTCACCGGAGGCGTGAGAGAGCCGGGTAACCGACCGCAGGAAGATCGGCATCTCCATCCTTTCTGATAAATCGAAGGCCTCCCGGGCCATATCCTTGGCCTGCTGCTGGTCTTTCGGCTCCAGGCAGGGCATCTCCGCGTACTGGGCGATAGGCCGGGTATCCTGCTCGGTGGATGAGTAGTGGGCCCCGGGGTCATCGGCCACTACGATAACCAGTCCTCCTCTTACACCGGTATAGGGAAGAGTTGCGAAGGTGTCCATAGCCACGTTCAGGCCGGCATTCTTCATCATCACCATGGTCCGGGCACCGGTCAGGGCCGCCCCGGAAGCGACGTCAATCGCCACTTTTTCATTTATGCTCCATTCAAAATAAAACCCTAGGTCCCCCGCCAGGTCACCCAGGACCTCTCCCACTTCAGTGGAGGGAGTTCCCGGATATCCGACACCGACTTTGACTCCCGCCTCAACCGCTCCCCGGGCGATCGCCTCGTTACCCATCAGCAAGGTTTTCATCCCCGCTTCATCTTTCCCAACTTTATTCATACTTCTTTCTCCTTTAAAATTTTTTCTGTGAAAAAATTTTAGTTCTGAAGATTTGGTAAAATTCTAAAAATATATTATCTTGCCTGACATATCACCATTTTTTAGGATTTTTCTCACTCCTAATCCCTATATTCTTATTTAACCGGTCAGAATCGAGCGGGCCGCACGCGCGGTTCTCTCCGGGGTGGGAAACGTAGGCACCTTGTTTTCATTCAATTTCTTGAACTCCACTTCCTCCACCTCCCCTCCCCCGATATAACAGGCGATGATCGGTCTATCGATCGCCTTTTTCAGCTCCAGGCAATTCTCGGTCGCCCGCGGGATCGGATCGCCGAAGATCAGGAGATAGAGATCGATCTCCGGCTCTTCCTCCGCTAACGCCAGGACCGCTTCCTTGTACCGCTCGGCCGGAGTATCACCGGTCAGGTCAAGGGGGTTCCCCACCACGCAGTGAGAAGGGAAAACCTCGGTCAGACGGGCACTCGCGCCCTTCGAGAGCGGGGCCACATCCAACCCCAGTTCCTCCAGGACGTCAACCGCGACAATCCCGGACCCACCCGAAGAGGTTATCACCTGGACGCGTCGGCCGGGTCTTTTCTTCTCCACGGCCAGAACCTTGGCGCAATCATAAAGCGCGTCGATCGACTCGACTTTCTCAAACCCGATCTTTCGGAGGGCCGCGTCGAATATCTCACCCCGGCCCGCGATCGACCTGGTATGTGATTCGGCCGCTTTTCTCCCCCGTTCGGTCCGCCCGCCCTTCAGGACCACGACCGGCTTCTCTCGGGCAACCCGTCTCCCTACCTCCATGAACTTTTCGCCATCCCTGATCCCTTCCAGGTAGACCGCGATAACGTCGGTACTGGGATCGGCACCGAAGAAGTTGATCAGGTCCGACTCATCGATATCACATCGGTTCCCCAGGGCGACCAGCCCCGAGATCCCGATCCCCTCCTTCTCGGCCCGGTCCGCCAGGGCCGCCGCGATGGTCCCGCTCTGCGAGATCAAGGCCAATCCGCCCGCTTGCTTGATCAGGGGCCAGCTGATGCAGAGCTTGTTGGCCGGATAGTTAATCCCCTGACAGTTGGGACCGATGATCCCGACTCCCCCGAGACGGGCCGCATCCACTAACGCCGATTCCAGATCATCGTTGCCGATCTCCCGGAAACCGCCCGAGATCACGACCGCGCCTTTCACCCCGAGTTTACCCGCCTCTTCGATCACACCGGGCGCGAATTTTCCGGGGATAATAACTCCGATCAGGTCGATGGGCCGGCCCACATCCGAAAGTGACGGGTATGCCTTCAAACCCAGGATCTCATCCGCTTTGGGGTTGATCGGGTAGATGGGGCCTTCATACCCCATATTGATCAGGTTGTTAAGTATCTCGTAGCCGAGTTTCTCGGGATTGGTGGACGCTCCCACGATAGCCACCGACCGGGCATTGAAGAGAAGATTCAGGTCTCGAAGTTCTTGCTTGTTATCTGACATTTCTACTGTTGCCTCCTATTTATTTTAAAAACATCTTGCTTGATTGAACCTGATTTTTAGAGTAACTACTATATGAAAAATCTCAAAATTGGCAACCGCAATAAAACTTTTTTACTATATGGGAGAAGAAGGATGAATCAATTGCGTAGAACCATTTTTTACGATAAGCATGTCCGCCTGGGAGCGAAGATCGTGGAGTTCGGAGGCTGGGAGATGCCGATCCAGTATCCCGGAGGGATCGTCCAGGAGCACCTGGCAACCCGTAAGGGAGCCGGGCTCTTCGATGTCTCCCACATGGGACGGTTCATCTTTCGGGGGGAAGGGATCCTGGCATTTCTTCAGCATGTCCTGACCAATAATGCCGCGGCGCTGCTGCCGGGCGAGAGTCAATATACCATCATCCCGAACACCGCCGGCGGCGCGGTCGATGACACCTACCTCTACCGCTTCTTTGAAGATTCCTACCTGCTGGTAGTGAACGCGGCCAACCGGATAAAGGACTGGGATCACTTCCAGACCATCCTCCCCAAATTTGCCGGCGTGGAAATGACCGATGAGACCGAGAACCTGGCGATGCTCAGCCTCCAGGGGCCCTTATCCAAAGAGATCCTCAACGGCATCATCGAATCCGGGAGATTACCCGAACCGGTGCGGAACTCCCTCTCCCGCGTGACTATCGCAGGGGCGGATATCCTCGTCGCCCGGACCGGCTATACGGGAGAACCGGTCTGTTTTGAACTCTTCATCATGCGCGGTGACGCCCTGGCGATCTGGGACCTGCTGATCGAGAAAGGGGCAACCCCGGTGGCCCTGGGGGCCCGAGACACCCTTCGCCTGGAAGCGGGACTCCCGCTCTACGGCCATGAATTCGGGATCGATCAAGATGGTCGTGAGATCCCGATCTTTGCCGCCGGCCTGGCTAATGTGGCAGTCAGCTTCTCCCCCTTAAAGGGAGATTTTATCGGCCAAGCCGCGCTTCTCAAACAATGGGAAGCCCGAAAAAAAATCAAGAAGGAAGGCGACCCCTCGAGGATACAGGATCTTCCCCGGATGATTATGCCGGTGGCGCTGGAGGGAAGAGGAATCGCCCGGGCCGGAGACAAGGTCTTCATCGGCGAGAAAGAAGTGGGTTATATAACCAGCGGGACGATGGTACCGAAGTGGAGGTGGGAGGGGGAAGGACTTGAGAGCCGGTTGATTGACGAGAAAGAGATGCGGGCGATCGGCCTG
>JAVCDH010000010.1 GCA_030765805.1 Candidatus Euphemobacter frigidus | reverse complement strand
CGGTCGCCCTACGGGCTTCCTCCGTTGGCTCATGCCTCGCATCTTACCATGTAGTGTAATTCAATGCAAATTTTGAGCTATAAATTCAGAAACTTTGGGCTATTTTTAGTCAAATACAGTTAAATACGATAGAAGGAGGATTACAATGAAACATCTAAAGTCATATTTTACTTTATTCATACCTCTGATTCTGACCAGCGTTATATTGATAATCACTCTCTTCCCAGCTTTCTCCTCCGATAAACCTCATGATTATCTCATAATCGAAGGGCCGAGCGGAGGTTATCCCGGCAAAACCCTTCAATTCACTATTCATTACCACGATGGTGACACCGGGGAAGAGCTTGGAACCAAATCTGTGGAAAAGACGATACCTGCGAATGCGACACCAGGAGAAACAGTAACCTTTACATTCAAAATGGACAGGCCAGAGGGGAAGTAACAATAAATAATACTAAGCATTTAGTCACTGTAAGGTAAGGGAGGAGTAAACTATGATATTCCGCAAAAAACAACTGATCATCGGAACATTTTGCATAATAGGGATTTCACTATCCCTCTCATTTTTGCTTAAGGACCTCTGCAGTACCGAGAAAAAGAAAGAAGTTAAAGTATATAAGCATGGGCAATCTAAAGTAGTTATAGGGACAAATGTAGATAGAGCTAGCGCGGATCAAGAAATCGTACCAAAGATTGCATCTTACGAGTGGTGCGGAGATGGACCTACCGCAAAATGGTGGGATCCTGGAAAGAGTTTTACTTTTAATGGCGTTTTAGAAATAACCGATGAAAGTACTGGTGAGCACTTTATAGAAGTTAAAGGCGCTTTTTCATACATGCGAGGAGGTGAAGATGTTAGTGTAAAGGAAGTACAATTTAAAAAAGTCTATTTTGATCCATCGGCAATTAAAAAGTTCGAAGTATGTAACTCATTTGAGACTGAACAAACGGATGACTGGGAAGAAGGGAAGAAAAAAGATGTGGGTGGTTATGTGCAACCCCCAGGATGCAAGTGGCATCCTGCAGGGGATGTTGAAATTACGCTCCAGGCCTTCCCGTATGAGGGGTACGAATGCGCCGGTAGCTGTGTGCATGTGATATATTCTTTAACTGCAAATATTAATGAGCCTTTTTTCTTTAAAATAAAATATTCCGAATAACTCAAAAATAAAATATGCAATTAAAAATAGGTGAAAAAATATGAAAAATCATCAAGTCTTCTCTAAATGTTTTCTGCTTCTCTTATGTTTTTGTCTCGGTTTTACATTTTTCCTCTTATTAGATATCTTAGATGCTTCTGAAATTGCACAGCCCAAAAAGCAGATCGAAATTGCTGAGAAAGCAGCTGAACCAGAAAAAAGAATAGCCCAGGATTATATTGATATTGGGCATAGATATTCCAATGCCGCTATGAACTACGGTGGAAAAAGAGAATTCCAGAAGGCAAACGAGGCTTATCAGAAAGCAATCGATGCTTATCAAGAGGCGATCAGGTTAGAGCCGGAGAACCCGTATATTTATCGCTACCTTGCGGGTACATACTCAAACTACGGCCAAAAAAAGCAAGCTATTGAGACGATTCAAAAGGCCATTAAATTAAAACCTGATGAGTCTTCATTTTATTATAGTTTAGGATTGTCTTATTATTACTCCGATTATCCAGATAAGTATAATAAAGCTATAATAGCTTTAAAAAAAGCGCTCGATTTGAAGCCAGATTATCCCAATGCTCTATTTCAGTTGGGGCTTTCATATCTCAAGCTTAAAAATTTTAAAGCAGCAAGTAAAGAAAGCAAAATTTTACAAGATATGGATGATGAAGACGCTGTGGAAAAAGGTGAGTTTCTGGAAAAACTTATTAAAGACACCCTCCGAAAAAAGTAATCGGGGTCAGACACTCCCGAAGTGGGCAAGCTTCAATAATTTACCAAATAAATCTTTTTCTTTAGAAGCTTCTTAAAACCTGTTTTTACGGTCACCCATTAAAGGTCTTCTGGATCCCGGGTCGGACCTCCCCAATTCTTTATGTACCAGGTAGTTGTATTAAAAATAACCCCTCTATATGGTCTTAGAGCCCCGATTTTTTACCCAAAATCGACGGTTTAAGGTCATTTTTTTATCACCGGTTTAAGGTTTTCTTCCCTGCGCAGGGAGTGATTAAATGAAGCTAAAAACAAAAATTGCGATTTTTAAAGTAATCTTTATTCTGTTATTTTTCCTATCGGCAGTACAGATTATAACATTTAATACTCTTGCGGAAGTAGAGAAAACGGCCGAATATTATTATCGGGTTGCAAAAAAATGCCTTGTTCATAAGCAGACCTATAAAGCTATCGAGGCTTACAAAGAGGCGATAAAATTAAAGCCTGATGACTACGATCTGTATCTTGAGCTTGGAACTACCTACAAGAACGCACATTTGGCGGAGCTCACTGGTAAGGCAATAGAACCATTAATGAAGGCAATTAATTTGAGACCAAGCGATTACAGAGCTTATAAATCTCTTGGTGGCGCTTATTTTAATTTGGGGCAATACAATGAAGCAGCACAAATGTATGCAAAAGCAATTGAGTTAAACCCAAAAGAATCGGGTGTTTATCTTATGCTTGGGTCCGCCTATTCAAAGGATGGTCAGTATCAAAAGGCAATAGAAATTTACAGAAAAGGCCTTAAAGTGAATCCTTCAAATTTCATTGCTTGTCAAATTCATATTCGTATGGCAGAAGCCTATTTGAGTTTAAATGATCGTGAAGCAGCATTAAGAGAATATAAGATTCTTAAAGACTTAGACCAAGAGCAAGCAAATAGCCTTCTTAAAATAATCTCAATATGGGATGGATATAAAAAATGAGGGGGAAGAATAAAGGTCAGCTATTAAAACTCTTTAAATTCAGGATTTACAAGCTCACAAGGAAGCTCTCCCCAAATTGCTTTTTTTTCTTTGAATAAATTCTTTTGCTCCCAGTTGAAAGAGTTCTTCCCAATCAAAGGGGATGGAAGGGATCAGAATAACCGGTATCCGTCGCTCCCGTCTCCGGATGAATTTCAGGATATGGAAGCCATCCTTAACCGGCATGCAGATATCGGAGATAATGCAGGCGGGTTCAATCTCGGATAAGAGATTGATGGCAACCTCTCCGTTCTCCGCTTCTCGCGCCATATACCACATCCGGGCAACAACTTTTAAGACATTATTGAGATTCCAATACAGAAACTTAGCGCCGTTGGCGCTAACCGTAGTGCAGAACTAAAGTTCTGTAATACAAGTTCACTTAATCATGACTACCAAACTTGTCCTGCTTCGCCATGGAGAGAGTGCCTGGAATCGGGAGAACCGCTTTACCGGCTGGACCGATGTCGATCTCGACAGTACCGGAGATAGAGAAGCTCACGTCGCTGCCAAAGAGCTCAAGGAAGCCGGCTTCGTATTTGATCTTGCCTTCACCTCTGTTCTGAAGCGGGCTATCCGGACACTCTGGATCACCCTCGACAAATTAAACCTGATGTGGATCCCGGTGGAACGTTCCTGGCGCCTCAATGAGCGCCACTACGGCGCTCTCCAGGGGCTAAACAAGACTGACACCGCGAAGAAGTACGGTACCGAGCAGGTCCATCTCTGGCGGCGCAGTTACGATATCCGGCCTCCCGCGCTGCCGGACAACGATCCCCGCCACCCCCGCTTCGATCCCCGGTACGCTTCCGTTGACCCGTCACTCCTACCTTCCACTGAGTGCTTGAAGGACACGTTGAACCGGGTTCTCCCCTACTGGAACCGGGTCATTGTCCCGGAGACTGAAAAGGGACGGAAGATCCTGATCGTCGCCCACGGCAACAGCTTGCGGGCATTGGTCAAGTACTTAGATTCGATCTCCGATCAGGAGATCCCCGACCTCAATATCCCCACCGGCATCCCTCTGGTTTATGAACTGGATAAAAGCTGCCGGGCGATCCGGCATTACTACCTGGGTGATCCCAATGCGGCAGCCACCGCGGCGGAGAAAGTGGCCCAACAAGCAAAATCTTAAATTCCGAATATAATACCCGAGTAATTACCGTTGAACTCTCCCCCTCCCCTCAAGATAGGTGATATCATTGTCGACCCGCCATTTATACTGGCCCCGATGGCCGGCTATACAAAATCCCCTTTCCGGTCCATCTGCCGGAGGTCAGGATGTGGTCTGGTCTTCACTGAAATGGTGACGGCGGAAGGAGTTCTTCGCCGGGCGTCCCGGACCATGCACTATCTCGAGACGCTCCCGGAGGAACGGCCGATTGCGGCCCATATCTATGGCAATAATCCCGATTCGCTGGCCGAGGCGGCCCGGGGGTCATTGAATCGTTGGGGCGCTTCTCGCTGATTGATATCAACTGCGGCTGCCCGGTTCGCAAAATAACGCGGCGCGGCGCAGGTGTCACCTTGATGAAAAATCCGGCCAAGATCGGGGAGATCGTCGAGACGGTCTCCCGGGCCGTCTCTCTTCCGGTATCGGTCAAGACCAGGATTGGCCTCTCCTCCAACCTCCAGAATATCTCCGAGGTCGGCCGGGCGGTGGAGGAAGGAGGAGCAGAGGCTCTCTTTCTGCATGGACGTTTCGCGAACGACCGGCATCGGGGACCGGCGGATTGGGAGACGATTGCCCGGATCAAAGAAGAGCTTTCCATCCCGGTGATTGGAAACGGCGGGGTTGGAGGGGCGGAGGAGGCTTTGTCAAAACTGAAAGACTACCATGTCGATGGGGTCATGATCGGCCGATCGGCGATCGGAAACCCCTGGATATTTGCGGAATGTCTCTGCCGTTGGACCGGCCGTCCATTTACTCCGCCATCCGCCCGGGAGCGCTTTGAAGTCATCACCGAGCATCTCAAACAGCTCTATCAGTTCATGCTGGCCGAAGCCCGGATCCGCCAGCGCCCGTCAGGCCGGGCCGAAGCCGCTGCCTGCCGGCAGTTCTACGGCCACCTGGTCCATTACCTGTACGGGCGGGAAGGTTTGGGGAAGCTGCGAAAAGAGATAGCCCACATAGATTCCATCGATCAACTCCTGCTGGAAATATCAAACCTCCTCCTTTAATGAGACATAACACGTCGAACCTTATGTGTCTCATTAATTGCCGAACGGGCGAAGGAAGACAGGGCATGGGGTGAGTCGGGAACCTCTCCCGGCCAGGCCAGGAGTATCTCTTCATCACGAAAGAATACAAACCTCCCCGCGATCCAACGGATGGAGGTAATCCCTTTCTCCGCCGCGGTCAGCTTTAGCTTCGTTATCGCCGTCAGGGCCTCGGCTTCAGGCGGGGGCGGACCAAAGCGGTCCCGGATCTCGTTCAGCCACTGCTCGATCTCCTCTCGTCCGGAGATCCGGGCCCAGGAGCGGTAGATCTCGACCCGCTGGTTCTCAGTACCTACATAGTCGAGCGGGATCGTCACCGGGAGGTCGAACTCGATCGTTACGGTTGGCGGGCGTTTTGGCTCTACTCCCCGGATCCGGTTGACACTCTCTTTCAAGAGCCGGCAGTAGAGATCAAACCCGACCGCGGCGATGTGGCCGTGCTGTTCCCGGCCCAAGATATTACCGGCGCCCCGGATCTCCAGGTCCCGCAGGGCCAGACCGTATCCCGCGCCGAGGTGGGAGAACTCTTCGATCGCCTGGAGGCGTTTACGAGCGGCATCCTCCAGATAGACGGCCGGTGGATAGAAGAAATAAGCGTAGGCCCGATGCTTGAACCGCCCTACCCTCCCGCGGAGCTGGTAGAGGTCGGCCAACCCGAACCGATGGGCGTTCTCCACGATGATCGTGTTGGCGTTGGGGATGTCGAGTCCCGATTCAATGATGGTGGTGCAGACCAGGAGATCGATCCGGCCGGCGGCAAACTCCTCCATCACCCGGGCCAGTTCTTCCTCGTCCATCCGGCCATGGCCGACGGCGATCGTCAGATCCGGGAACAGGGTCTCGAACTTCCGGCGAAGTTCGTCGATATCCTTTACCCGGTTGTGGAGATAGAAGACCTGGCCGTTTCGCGCCACCTCCCGTCGGATAGCATTTTTGACTATCTTCAGATTATAGGGAGAGACCCGGGTCTCGACCGCCAAACGATCCTGGGGAGGAGTATTGATCGAGCTTAAATCCCGCGCGCCGGTAAGGGAGAGGTAGAGCGTCCGGGGGATGGGGGTGGCGGTCAGAGTGAGCACGTCGACCAGTTTCTTCAGTCGCTTGAGCTGTTCCTTATGCTTGACCCCGAATCGCTGTTCTTCGTCTATAACCACCAGACCGAGATCTTTGAAGATGATATCGTTCTGGAGCAGCCGGTGGGTGCCGATTACGATATCGACCGCACCGCTCGCCAGATCACCGATAATCTTCCGCTGCTCCTTCGGAGTGACCAGGCGGGAGAGCGGTTCCACCCGCACCGGATAATCGGCCATCCGTTCCCGGAAGGTTCGCACATGTTGCTGAGCTAAAACCGTAGTGGGGACCAGGACCGCCGCTTGCTTGCCGCCCATCACCGCTTTAAACGCCGAACGGACGGCGACCTCGGTCTTTCCGTATCCGACATCCCCGCAGAGCAGGCGGTCCATCGGACGCTCGGATTCCATGTCCCGCTTGACCTCGATGATCGCCCGGGACTGCTCCGGCGTCTCCGGGTAGATAAAAGCGGCCTCGAACTCTCTCTGCCAGGCGGTGTCGAGATCGAACGGATGCCCTCTCATTGCCGCCCGGTGGGCCTGGAGCTCCAGCAGGTCGGCCGCCAGGTCCCGAACCGCCCGCTCGGCTCCGACTTTGGCTTTAAGCCAGCGGGTCCCGCCCAGGCGGTCCAGTTTCGGCCGCGCCTTGCCGGCCCCCATGTATCGGGAAAGAAGGTGCGACTGGGTCAGATGGAGGTAGAGCCGGGCCCGGTCCGCGTATCCGATAACCAGCATCTCCCGTTTCCGCCCCGCGACCGACAACATCTTGACCCCCAGGAATTTTCCGATTCCATGATCAAGATGGACGATGAAGTCGCCGGGCTGAAAATCAGCCTCCGGTAATGTCGGCATGGTTCCGATATACTTCCGTCGGGGGCGGGGAATCCGGTAACGGGAGAAGATCTCGCTGTCCCCCACCACTACCAGCCGGGTCTCCTCCCAGATAAAACCATGCGCCAGTTCTCCCGTCATCACCTGGAGATTCTCATGAGGGTAAAGACCTCTCTCCGTGAGAATCTCCTGAAGCCGGCTGGTCTCGCCCGGGTTGTGAGCATAGATCAAAACCCGGTAGCCGGCCGGGAGCCATTCCGGGAGCATGGAGAGGAGCGGATGAGGAGACCCGGCGTCCCGGTACTTGAATCTCTGAAGCGTCTTGATGGAAAATCGGAGTTCAGCTATCCCGGGAGGCCCGGATATTTCCCCGGAATCAGCAGTAAAGAAGATGGCGGACTTCCCGCTCCGCTTCCGCTCGAACTCCTCCCGTTCTTCGGGGGAGAAGGGGCCGTCCAGAATCATCCGGTAGTTGTCCGGGAGGTAGTCGAATAAGGAGGCCTCCCCCTTCCCGGGCAGGGGATATATCTCCGCCTTCCCGAGTTGCTCGCGGGACCGCTGGGTCTGAGGGTCAAAGTGGCGAAGAGAGACAACCCGGTCTCCCTCAAACTCGATTCGAAGGGGGTAATCAAGGTCCCCCGGATAGAGATCGACGATTCCTCCGCGTCGCGCGAACCGACCTCTCTCCATAACCGGGTTCTGGTTCTCATAGCCCTGCTCGACCAGCCGGCCCACAAGGGCAACCGGATCGATCATAGCCCCGACCACTATTTCAAGGATAGAGGCCGCGTACTCTTCCGGCAGAGGAAGTCCCTTCTTCAGGGCGGCTGGTGTGGTGATCAGGAAGGGCCGCGGATCGCGGTTTTGAGCCAGCCGGGCCAGGATGGCCTGCCGTTCTCCCCGGATAACCGGGTCGGGCTCCCCCGGCAGTACTTCCGGAGCCGGGAAGACGTCCGGAGTCATATTCAGAATTGTTTCCAGTTCTCTCCGGAGTCGCTCGGCTTCTCTCTCTTCCCGGGTGATCATGAGAAAGGGCCGAGGAGAACGAAGGTAGGCCCGGGCAATGATAAAACCGGGGGCGGAGCCCGGGGTTCCGAGTACCCGGACATCTCTTCCGGACTTCCAGGCGGTGAGAAAGCGACGAAACTCCGAGGAATTATCGAGTAATGCCGTCGGACCTTCCATGATTACCACAATTAGTCGGACTGCGAAGTAGACCGAATAATCCAGTTCAGAAGGCCGCCCGCCATCAGGATGCTTCTCTCCCGCCCGGTCACATCGAGCGGCACCCGGTAGTCCCGGGAGCCGGTCAGGTCATGAATAGTAATCGGGGCCGATTCCGCGACTTCCCGGCGGAGATTCGGGAAGTCCAGTTCTACCCCCACTTCAAGGTTATCTTCTCTTAGTCCGGGCGGGAAAGTGAGGGGTAAGATGCCGAAGTTGATGAGATTGGATCTGTGGATACGGGCGAAGGAACGGGCGATGACCACCCGCACCCCCAGAAAACGGGGGGCCAGGGCGGCATGCTCCCGCGACGATCCCTGGCCGTAATTCTCTCCGCCGATAATCACTCCCCGGAGGCCGGATTGCCGGGCGCGGCCGATAAATCCGGGATCAATACCTTCAAAGACGAACTGCGATATCTTCTCAATATTGGATCTAAAAGGCAGAACCCTGGCCCCGGCCGGCATAATGTCGTCGGTGGTGATATCATCCCCAACTCTGAGCCAGACCGAGGCTTTCATCGAGCCGGGGAGCGGCTCACCCGTCGGAATCGATGAGATATTGGGTCCCCTGACAACAGTTATTCCCTCCGGCTCTTTTTCGGGAGCCAGGATCAGCGAATCATCGATCGTGATATTTTCCGGCAGAGCAACCTTTGGTAATGCGCCCAGTTTCCGAGGATCGGTTATCTTGCCAAAAAGCGCGGCCGCCGCGGCGGTCTCCGGTGAGACCAGATAGATCTCCGCGTCGGCGGTACCGCTTCTCCCTTTAAAGTTTCGGTTATAGGTCCGGAGGCTTACCGCGCCGGACGGGGGCGACTGTCCCATCCCGATGCACGGGCCGCAGGCAGTTTCAAGGATCCGGGCGCCGGCCGAGATCAGATCGGCCAGAGATCCATTACGGGCCAGCATGCCGAGCACCTGGCGGGAACCGGGGGAGATGACCAGGCTTACTTCCGGATGAACGGTCTTGCCCCTGAGTATGGCCGCTACCATCATCATGTCCCGGAGCGAAGAGTTGGTACAGCTCCCGATACAGACCTGATTTACCTTCTTCCCGGTTATCTCCCGGACCGGGACAACCCGGTCCGGAGAGTGAGGGCAGGCAATGAGCGGCTCCAGGGCTGAGAGATCAATAGTCAATTCGCCCGCGAAGGAGGCGTCCTTATCGGCCGAAAGCTCTATATAATCCCCGGCTCTCTTTTGCAGGGTCAAAAAGGCGAGAGTATTCCGACCCGAGGGAAAGACGGAAGTTGTGGCCCCGGTCTCCGCCCCCATGTTGGCGATGGTGGCCCGCTGGGGAACCGAGAGGCCATTAATCCCGGAGCCGCTGTATTCCAGTATTTTCCCCACGCCTCCCGTGACCCCCAGCTTTTGAAGGATGGAAAGGATAACATCCTTGGCACTGACCCAGGGAGACAGATCCCCCCGAAGCCCGATCTTGAAAATCTCGGGCATTATTAAAAAGTAAGGCCTTCCCGAGAGCGCCGCCGCGATCTCCAGGCCCCCTACCCCGATTGCCAGCAGGCCGAGAGCCCCCGCGGTCGGAGTATGACTGTCGGATCCCAGCAGCGTAATCCCGGGCTTCCCGAACCGTTCGAGGTGAACCTGGTGACATATCCCGTTGCCGGGTTTGGAAAAATAAATGCCGTAGCGCGAGGCGAAAGACTGTAAAAACCGATGGTCGTCGGCGTTCTCAAAACCGGACTGGAGGGTATTGTGATCGACGTAACTGACTGAAAGCTCGGTCCTGACACGGGGAATATTGAGAGATTCGAACTCCAGGTAGGCCATTGTGCCGGTGGCGTCCTGGGTCAGAGTCTGATCAACGACAACAGAGATCTCTTCTCCGGGAGCCATCACGCCGGAGGCGAGATGGCTCCGGATTATCTTTTCGGCAATGGTTGATCCCATTCTTTATTCCCCCAGCATCCCTTCCTTTAAATCAGAGTCGGCCGGATCTTTTCCCAGCCAGATGGCGAAGAGCGCCCTTTTAAACGGCAAGCCCGATACCACCCCTTTCAGTTTCCCGTTCATGGAAATCCTGACCCCTTCTCCGGGCACATAGACCAGATCATACACATCCCCTTCCTTGGCCTCCTCAGTGAAGAATGAAAAAAAGTGGCCCATCTCTTTCTTTATCGCCGCGGTATTACCGCCGGTGGCGGATTCAAAGCCTTCGGTGAAAGTACCGATCAACTTCTTAGGAGAAATTCCGTCATAGATAAAGCACATTTTAACGGCCATGGGCTTATCGGAAGCGATGATCTTCTCACTATTTGAAGCCTTCTCCAGAAGATAAAGACCGGCGGCATATATTTTTATTCTCAAGAATGTCTTGGTGCGGATGCCGGCCCCGTTCAAAACCAGGTGTATTCCTTCCGCCCGAATTTTTTCGGGCATCTCAATTCCCGCGATCTCCATTGGCGCGGCGACGGCGGGAAAGGATAAAAACATGACCAGAGACATAATTTTTAGTTTCATGATGACTCCTTAACTATTTTCCCAATATTGTGACTTCGCAAAAGACCGGGCCAGAACTTTTCATCGGCGGCGGGCATATTCCTCAAACCGGTCCAGCCCTTTACCGAGACTTTCGGCGGAGGCGGCGAAAGACATACGTATATTGGTGTCCCTTCCGAACGCTATTCCGGGCACCACCGCGATCTTGGCTTCGTTCAGTAATTCGGCGGTTATTTCCCGGGAACTCTTATTCAAAAAAGAAATATTGGGAAAGACGTAAAACGTTCCCACCGGTCTTTGGCAGGCAAGTCCGGTTATTCCGGAAAGCCGGTCCATCATCAGATCGCGCCGTTCTTCAAAGGTCTTCCGCATCTCCTCGACGCAGGACTGATCACCCTGAAGTGCCGCCAGGGCGGCAAACTGGGATGGAGTGGCCGGATTGGAGGTGCTGTGGGACTGGAAGCTACTGATCGCCTTTGCTACCTCTTCCGGGGCGGCCAGGTAGCCGATTCGCCAGCCGGTCATCGCGTAGCTCTTCGAGACCCCGTTGATTACGATTGTGCGTTCCTGAATCTCGCGGCTCAACGAGGCGATGCTTATCACTTGGAAATTATCGTAAGTCAGTTTCTCGTATATCTCATCACTGATCAGAATAAAATCCTCTTTTAGAGCGAGGTCGGCGATATATTCCAGGTCTTCGCGGGGGTAGCCGCACCCGGTGGGATTACAGGGACTGGAGATGATCAGAGCCCTGGTGTGGGGCGTGATAAGGGATTTCAACCGTTCTCGATCAATGCGAAAACCTACTTCTTCCGCGGTCTCCAGGAAGACCGGTTCTGCGCCGCTTAACCTGACCTGCTCGGGGTAGGTTACCCAGTACGGAGAGGGGATGATAACCTCATCTCCTTCCCGGCAGATGGCCTGGAAAGCGTTATAGAGAGAATGCTTGGCCCCGCAGGAGATGATGATCTGACCGGCCGAATACTCAAGCCCATTGTCCCGCTTGAACTTTTCTCTCACCGCTTCAATAAGTTCGGGCATCCCCTTCGCCGGGGTATAATGGGTCTTTCCTCGGTCGATGGCGGAGCGGGCGGCGGCCTTGATATGTTCCGGAGTCTCAAAATCCGGTTCCCCGGCCGCGAAGTTGATTATATCGACACCGGCTTTTTGCAGAGCTTTGGCCCGGCTGGTGATCTCAAGGGTCAACGAAGGGCTGATCCGGCGAAGTCGGGGGGAAACATTCATTTTCGATAGAAACCATTGATTATCTGTTTGAAGTTATTCTCCTCCATTCTGATTATCCTGATCTCACGGGCAACATTGCTCCGGGAATCGGAGGCATGAGCGACATTATTACTTATGCTGTGAGCGTACATACGCCGGATCGTGGCCGAGGCGGCCTTGTTGGGGTCGGTAGCTCCCAGAACGCTTCTGATGCGGGAAATAGCCCGGTCCCCCTGGTAGATCAGGGCCAGGCACTTTTCCGGACCGGGCTTACTTTTCGCCCGGATTCCTTTTGCCATATCGGGGTCAATGCCCGTCATGGTCTGGATGATGGTATTGAACTCCCGGTTAGCCTTGAGAGCTTTTAACTCATCACCTATTCTTTTATAAGTTATTTCCGGGATATCGAAATCGAGAGCTTCACCAAGACAGTGCTTCAGTTTTTCCACGATCCAGGATTTCATTCTCTCGGGGAGGGCTTTGGCCACCGGTCGGTAGAACTCCATCGCCTGCTCGATACTCATATGGACAATCCTGGCCCCGATAATGCGTAATCCGGTTCGTGAGATTATATCGATGACATTTCCAGCCAGGCTGCTCGGGCCCTCGAAGTTTCCCGGTTTGAGCATTACGAGCGTGGTCTCCGGAACAACCCCCGAGGGAAAGCTGCAGGCTTTTTTGAGTATTCCTCCGTCCCGGTCGGAGTAACGTGCCCAGAGCTTGAGTGCCTTCTCTACTGCCGCTTTTTCCGGGACGATGAAAACCGCCGGCTCGAAGTAGAGGATGTTGCCTTCCGAATCCTTGATGTAGTCCCCGTAGGTGTCCCTCACCGTCTCTCCCGATATTGAGCTGCGGCGGATGGGGCCCACCACTTGCTCGGCAAGCTCGGAGATTACATTGTTTCCCCGGAAGATCAGCATCATCACCCGGGGTTGGTCTCCGGAGCTCCGATCCGGCATCCAGTATTTCTGAATGTAGGTGCGTATCTGGTCCCGGATTTTTCTGGATTCTCCAGAACCTTTAAGAGGAATGAGACGGCAGTATTTTTCAACCAGTTCCCGGCTGGGGGAGAACATCCGGGCAGCCACCAGTTCACCTGAGCAGAGAGAGAGCAGACGGGCGATTACTCCTCCCGTGCGGGATTTCCTGATGGTATAGGGATTTATCCAGACAGGGGCAAGTTCGACAGCCATGGTTCTTCACCTCATTATCCCGGTTAATAGAGAATAAAAGAAGCAAGCAGGATAGACCGGCTATCCTGCTTGCTTCGCCTGGGATCAAACGGGAACCCGTAATATGATATAACAATCTGATGTCATGAAGACCTAGGGCCTCCAGAGCCATCCGCAGATGTTACATCCTCTTACTTATTCTTTAACTCTTCGGCGTCCGCCTTACTCAGAACTCTCCAGCACTCGTAGTCGCCATTCGGGGATTTCGCCACAGCGAAACCCCTGCCCTTCCGCTCTTCGTAGCGGACTTGAGAAAGCGGGATACTGACTTTTTCTTTTGCCTTAACATCATAAAATTGCAGGGGATCCATTAACGCCATAACATAACCTCCAATGGTTAGGGTTTTTATTGAGGCGAGGACGCTATCATCCTCCCCCCAACCTGTCAATCAAAATCGGATAAGGGCCCGGGTCCCGAAGGTAAGCAGGTCCGAATCAAAATCCTCGATATCTTTCAGGTTATCGACAAAATAATAGCAGTCGCCGCAGATCCAGAGAATACTGGCGATCGGAATCTGGATGCCGGCTTTGAAATGGTAGCTGATCTTGGACCATTCGCTCTTGGATCCGCCGCCGGCCTTCTTGTACTTGGTGTAGGTCGAGTTAATCCCCACCCCGGCGTTGAAGAGATCGAGAATAGGGAGGGGAATACTCAGGACAGCGGTACCCATCGGGCGGAAGGTATAGTCGAGTTCGTCATTACCGTTGTAATAATCGAAATTTGCTTCCAGGCCGAGAATATCGGCAAACTGGTACTTCAGGGATATGACATAGGAGATAAAGTCCTTATCGAAATCTTTATCATGTTTGATATCGCCGAGCTGGCGGTTGTAATATACCCCGCCGCCAATCCCGAACTCCGCCATTGCGGGAATAGTCATTGCCAGTAAAATCACTAAGGCTCCAGCCCAGACTAGCGCTTTCTTCTTTAACATTACATCACCTCCGGAGGTAATTGCATCCTATCTGATTTTTCGTGAATTAAAAGCTATTAAAGGCATGCTACCAGAGAATAGAATTTTATCAATATGTTTTTTATTTGTTTTTTATTTGTTATTTCTGTTCCCGCCTACCCTGGAAACGTATAATATAAATTAGTTCCCGGAGTTCTACCCCGTCACCGCTCCGAAGCTTTAATCGGGGAGAATGCGGGGGTCGCTAAATTTAGTATGAAAAGCATCGTCAAAAACAAAAAGAGAGAACGATTATCACGCCGCCAGTTTGTTCTTTTAACCCTGATCCTTCTGCTGGCCTTCTCTCTCCGGTTTATTTTCTTCTACCAGATGGCCACCAGTCCGATCGCGGATATGGTCATTGAAGATTCCAAGACTTATCATGATTGGGCCGTCAATCTCGCGGGCGGGGAGTGGCTGGGCAAAGAAGTTTTTTTTGCCCTCCCTCTCTATCCCTACCTTCTCGGACTGATCTACGCCGTCTTCGGCTCGCATCTGCAGGTTGCTAAATTTATCCAGGTTCTTATCGGCTCCGCGAACTGCTGGCTGATTTTCTTGCTCGGCCGGAGATTTTTCAACGCCTCGGTCGGCTTGCTGGCGGCCTTCTTCATGGCCATCTACGGTTGGCTGATTGTCTATGATTCGGCCATCCTCTCCCCGGTCCTGATCATCTTTCTCAACTCGCTGGTTCTTCTTTACCTGCTCCGGCTGGAAGATCGGGCGACCGGTTGGGTCGGATGGCTGGTCGCCGGGGTCCTGATCGGCCTCACCACCGCCGCCAGCGCCCATATCATCATCTTTATCCCGCTGGTGGTGGTCTGGCTTTTCCTGAGTCCCGGTCTTCGCAGAACCTCCGGGCGAGGTTGGTCGGCCGTCGCCTACCTCCTGGGGGTGATTATCGCACTGGCACCGATTACCATCAGAAATTGGTATGTAGGCGGGGACTTCGTCCCCCTGACCGCACATGGGGGGATCAATTTCTTTATCGGTAACAACCCGCACTCCCGGGGCGTTTTTGAACCTCCTCCGATCCTGCGCAGCGGCGGAGCCACCCTTCGGTATGACGCCGAGAAGATCGCGAGCAAGGCGGCGGGGCGATCTCTCCAACCGTCAGAAGTCTCGGCCTATTGGTTTGGCCGGGGCTTCGATTTTATAAAAGAACATCCCGGTCGCTATCTCCTTTTACTGGGACAAAAGTTCACCATCTTCTGGGACAACCTGGAGATAGCGGACGTGATCCACCCCTACTTTCTTAAGAGGGTCGCACCGATCCTCAAGCTCCCTTTCCTGGTCTTCGGCGTGATCGCGCCGTTTGCCCTGCTGGGGCTGATCCTGGGCTGGAGAGAGCGGTCCCGGATTTTCCTGCTTTATTTCTTTGTCGCGGGTTATATCGTCTCCACCGTTCTGTACTTTGTCAACTCCCGCTACCGGTTACCGCTGGTCCCCTTCCTGCTGCTCTTTGCCGCCTATACGTTATTCCGATGGTGGAAGATGATCAGGCAAAAAAAATGGAGAGCGTTCTTCATCTCCTTTCCGGCGCTGATTATCTTTATCCTGTGGGTTAATCCCCAGCTAATCACGTCGCCCCGGTTGGTTTTGAATATGGGGGCCGGATACAATCACCTGGGCGCATATTACTCCACCAAAGGAGATCTCCGGCGGGCACTGGTCGAGTTCAGGGAAGCACTCCGATTGGAACCCTACCGGGCGGAAGCTCATTACAATCTCGCCAACGTGCAGTTCAGGCTGGGAAATATGGACGTGGCGGAGCGGGGATACCGGGAGGCCATCCGCCGCAACCCTTTTTATGATTCGGCTCATCTCGCGCTGGCTATGATTTATGAACGGAATGGTGATACAGATAAGGCGCGCCTGAAATACCGGGAGATCATCAAGAACCTCCCGTTCAACACCCGGGCCTATCTGGGACTGGCGCGGCTTTTAATTAAAGAGGGACGAACGGACGAAGCGATCAGGCTCCTGGAGAAAGCGCTCGCGCAACACCCCGACTTCCCGGATTTCTTCCTTTACCTGGCGCTTGCTTATGAAAAAAAAGGCGAACCGGAGGCGGCCATCGCGGCCCTCGAGAGAGGCCTGGCCGTTGTGCCCGGCGACGGACGTCTGCATCTGGAACTGGGTCGATCTCTCAGTGCCGGATCATTGGACCGGGAGAAGGCACTTCATCACCTCCAGGCCGCCGTCCACGCGAGGCCTGATAACTATGCCGCTCATCTATATTTGGGGGATCACTATTACCGGACCGGGAGAATAGAAGATGCCCTGCGGGAGTGGGAGGCGGCCCGGAAGATCAAGCCGGACGACCGGTCAGTGGCGGAGAGGCTGAAGACCGTCTCCGGGCGAGCCGCCCGGTAAATTTTAGTCCTCCATTACTCTCAACCGGATCCAGCCTCCCCGACGGAACCACCAGGTTATTACCAGGCTGTTGAAGATCGTGATCCCCAGGATGGCCTGCCAGATTCCTTCCAGCCCGTTGAGCAGACTCCCCAGGTAGGCCAAGGGAATTCCCAGGGCGAGTAACGAGACGGCCGTAATGAGCATCGGACCAGCCGTATCACCGGCCCCGTGCAGCGATTTCCCCAGGACCAGGGTCAATGAAAGAAAAAGGAAGGATACGGCGAGATAGGTGATAAATGCTTCACCCTCGGCAAGAACCTGTGGATCCCGATTGAAGACGCCGACTATACTCCCCGGAAAGATAAGGAGCAGGGAGATGATCGGGAGGAGCATTAATTCATAGATCCCCCAGGCCAGCCAGGCGGACCGCCGGGCTCGCTCCGGCCTCCCGGCGCCCAGGTTCTGTCCTACCAGGATTCCGGAGGCGTATCCCATCCCCACACCCGGCATAACGATTATCGATCGAAGGCGGGATCCGATCCCGTAAGCCGCCAGGGCGGCGGTTCCGAAGTTAGAGACAAACTTCAAGAGAATGATCATCATCAAAGAGCGGATCAGCATCTCGACCGAACTGAAGAAGCCGATCCGGATGATCTTCCCCATAAGATGGAAGCTGATCTTCTTAAACGCTCCCGATAGATCGAGGTGAGAGTCCTTTCCTCGCGCCAGGCTGAAGATAAGGCCGACCGTCGCCAGGCGGGAGAGGACCGTAGCCAGAGCGGAACCCTGAACCCCCAGGGGAGGGACCACACCCCAACCGAAGATTAAAAGGGGATCCAGTAGACAGTTGAGGATAACGCCCAGCGCGATCACTTTGAAGGGGGTCCAGGCGTCTCCGGCGCCCTTGAGGGCGGAGCTGAAGGTTACAAAGATAAAGATGGTCCAGGCTCCCGCGCTGATAATCCGGAAATAGCCCACCGCCAGTTCCAGCACCTCCCCCCGGCCTCCCAGAAACGAAAGAAGGGGCCGGGCCAGGAGCCACCCTCCCAGGCCGAAGCCGATCGAGAGGATGATGCTAATGTAAAAAGATTGCCCGACTACCAGGGCCGCCTGTCGGAAGCGGCCCGCCCCCCAGAACCGTGCGACCAGGGCCAGGGTGCCGATGGAGATGCCGATCGCTACCGTTATCAGCAAGGCGATGACGATCCCGCTGATGGTAACGGCGGCCAGGGCGGTGGGGCCAAGCTTTCCCACAAAGAACATATCGACTAGGTTGAAGGCGCTCTGCAGTATGCTGGTAGCAATGGTGGGAATGCCCAGGTGAAGGATAGCCCGGAAGATACTCCCCTCAGTCAGGTTTCGGGCGGCCTTCATGTCAGGAAGAGATTAACCCGGGAAAAAGATATTTACCCAGAAGAGTTCGCCCAATTTATGGAAGTGATTGATCCAGCGGGCGGCCCCCTGGTCGCCGGACTTCTTCCGCCTCATCATCTCAGCCAATAGCTGTCTCCCGATCGCGATATATCTGTTCTGGGAGTGCCAGAACACAATATTGAGGCGGATGGGGGCCAGGATCTTCAGAAAGGACTCGATGCGCGTCAAGCGGGCGGTATCTTCCGGGGAACGGACGAGCCGGTCCATCAGGTTATTGAGCCGCTCGGTGGCGATGCGGCTGAGTAAACCGTTATCCGACGTGAAACGCCATTTTTCCGCCTCATGGACGGCCTCCTTCAAGTGAGAGAGGTTGAGTTTCTCCGCCTTCAGGGCTACGCGAAGATTGGCGTTAATCGTGCATTCCACAGTCGCAACCAGGGCCGGTGGTATCGGCAGCCCGACTTCCCGGAGAGCCCGGATAATGGGATAATGGTGTTCGGTCAATTTTCGCAATGATCCCTCCACTTCGGATATGGTGTCCTCCAGGAAACGGCGGACCATCTTTCTTCGTTCATCAGTCAGTAACTGGTCGAGACCATAGACTCGATCGGGGAAGTTATCGTCCATCAATCGGATCATCGCGGAGAGATCGCTCTGCCGGAAGGCATCTTTGAAGGGGAGACCAAAATCAAGCTGTCTTGATTCTTCCGGCGACTCCCGAACTCCTCCGATCAGGGTGTTGTCCCCCGGATAGAAAACGGCAAAGTCAATCTCCTTCTCTTCCTGGGTAATTTCCGAATGGAGTCGCACTGTGCCGACAGCCAGGGTACGCGGGCCGGCTTTTATCCGTTCATACGAACCCTTGTGTACCGTGCAACCGTACAACTTTACTTCGTCCGGGTAATCTTCACAGAGCGAGGAGATACCGTACTGGGCCCCTATCTTCATCAGGTCGACCCGGCCCGGGAGAGCCAGCTCCCGGTAGATTCGGGCTCCATTATTGAAATCTTTGAGATTACTTGGCGCGCGCGCCAGCATTTTAATAAAAGTTTCTTCCCGGTCCCCCCCTCCCAGCTCCCCGACGAGTTGGAGGGCGCGGGCGGCATATTTTAAAACCTGGACGGTCTCGAGGCCGGAAATCTCATCAAAGAACCACCCGCAGCTGGTGTAGATCAACATTGCCATCCGTTCCATCTCCAGAAGCTGGAAGAGTTTGATCCGGTCGGGAGGGGAAAGTTCCCGTCCTGTCCGGCGGCGGATAAAGCCGTCGACGTTCCGGGGGCTCCGGTCGAGAATGACCCGGATGTATTCGTTCCGGGACTGCCAGGGATCGGCCCGGAGTTCTTTCATTCCTTCTTCAAAGACCGGGATCAGGCTATCCCTCAACCAGTCCATGGCTTCCCGGAGGGGTTGCCGCCAGGCCTGAGTCCAGCCGGAATGCATCCCCGAGTTGCATCCGCAGTTGCCTCGCCAGCGCTCCACCCCGTGGGCACAACTCCAGGAAGAGTCCTCCACAATCTCCACTTCATAGGTCGGCGGATGCTTCTCCAGATACTCGCCGTAAATGGAGAGATCAGCCTCGTCTCTGTTCTGGATATACCGCAGGCAGGAGGCCAGCGCCATATCCCCGTGAGAGCGATGGTGTCCATAGGTCTCTCCGTCGGTGGCGATATTGACCAGTTGAGAATAATCTGAAGTTGGAGAAAAGGTATCGAGAAGCCTTTGGGCAAGCCATTCTCCATTATCAAGCAAATTCGAAAAAGCAATCTCCTGGGAGGGGGGACCGTCATAAAAGAAGATATCGATGCTCCGGCCGGAAGGGAGATTGCATCGGTAGGGCATCTTGGGATCGACCCTCCCCACCTCCACGCTCTCCCAGTTCTTGCCGCCGAGGGGACGGACCCTCTGGGCCTGCCGGGGCGCCAGAATGGTGAAGTGGATGCCGTATTCCACCAGTAGGTCCAGGGTCTCGCTGTCGACCGCGGTCTCGGGGAGCCACATTCCTTCCGGCATTCTTCCGAACCGGCTCTCAAAATCGCGGATCCCCCAGATGATCTGGGTGCGCTTGTCCCGGGAGTTGGCCAGAGGCATGATGATATGATTATAGGCCTGGGCCAGAGCTGATCCGTGTCCGGAAAACCGGCGCTGGCTCTCCCAATCCGCTTCGATTATCGCCCGGTAGACCTCCGGCTTTCTTTTTTCCATCCAGGCCAGAAGTGTCGGCCCGAAATCAAAGCTGATCAGGGAGTAGTTGTTGACGATATCAATTATCCGACCCCGGTTGTCGAGAACCCGGGAAGCGGTGTTGGGCGCGTAGCACTGTACCGTTATCCTCTCGTTCCAGTCATGGTAAGGATAGGCCGACTCCTGAGCTTCAACCGCCTCCAACCAGGGATTCTCCCGGGGCGGTTGGTAGAAGTGCCCATGGATGCAGATATATCTATTCATATAAATTAGCCCCTGGCGGGGCAAATTTGGGGAATAGGGATTAGGGAATAGGGATTGGTTCACCCAATTCCTATAAAATGTTTCCTATTCACTAGTTTTATTGAAATTCCGGTTATTTTCTTAACCATCCGTCCTGACAGGACGGATGGTTAAGAAAATAATACCATGGAAAGTTCCCGCTGGTAGCGTTTTCCTTCCGGGCTGTTGCGCCCGATGATTTCTATGATCTTCAGGTAAATGCTTCGGGCGGTTCCTTCTTCATATTCTTTATCGATTCTAAGAACCCGCAATAGCGTCTCCAGCGCCATTTCATATTCACCCCCCCGGGCATAGATTATGGCAAGTGAATATAAGGCCCGAGGGTCTTCCGGAGTAAGTTTCAGGGTTGCGGTGATCTCATTTAGATCAGGGGCGGGCAATTTTTCGAAATATATCCGGGCCATCATGGGAGGGACCTTCTCATAGCCGGGAGTCTCGCTGGTTACGGTCTTTAAAAATTCCTCCGCATCATTGAATCGGCCCTGATGAAAGGCGATAACTCCCATCCCCAGGCCGGCGTCGGGATGGTGGGGAACATCCTGCAGGATCTCGCGATAGATCTTCTCAGCGTCCTCCCAGCGTCCTCCGGCCAGATCCGCGTTGGCTTCTTCGATCCGGGGCTTTTTTTCATCCGGCAGGATCTCATCGATTATTGTTTGGACCTGATCGGAAGGAATCGCTCCCAAAAACTCCTTAATAATTTTGCCTTCATAAAATATCTTTACGGCGGGGATGGACCTGATGCTGAATTGACTCGCCAGGTTCTGATTATGATCCAGATCCACTTTGGCCAGAGCAATCCGGCCCGCGTACTGATCGACCATCTTCTCCAGTATCGGCCCCAGCATCAGGCAGGCCGCGCACCACTCGGCCCAGAAATCAACCATCACCGGTATTTGGTGTGATCTTTCCAGAACAGTCTCTTTAAAGTCGGCATCATTCGCCTCGAAGATGAGTTGATTATAATCCGTCATATAAATATCTCCACATAAACCGGATGATCGATTTAAGTTTTGTGATTGAGCTTATCAGAGACGGGCCCGGCAATATTCCGAAGGCAGATAAGCGTAAAATAAAGACGCGGCAACCAACTGCTCTACCGATACCCGTTCATTGGGCTGATGGGCCATATCCTCTTCCCCCGGCCCGTACCCGATAGTAGGGATACCATGTTTTCCCATCGTACTTACGCCGTTGGTACTGAATCCCCAGATACCAACGGCGGGTTTTATTCCAAGTATCTCCTCCGAGGTTTTTAACGCGGCTCGGATCATCGGATCATCTTCATCAAGAACCCAGGCCGGAAAATATTTTTTTCCTTCCAGAACTATTCCAGTGTGGGTTGATTTTTTATAAACCGGCACGTCAATCCCGTATTCAGATTCATC
>JAVCDH010000019.1 GCA_030765805.1 Candidatus Euphemobacter frigidus | reverse complement strand
TCCAAGTTCAGGGTATCTTCCCGGATATCGATAAATACCGGTTTCGCTCCCCGGAGGATAAACGCGTTGGCCGTGGAGACGAAGGTATAAGAGGGCATGATTACTTCATCCCCCGGCTGAATATCTATGAGTAAGGCGGACATCTCCAGCGCCCCGGTGCCGGAGGTGGTCAGGAGGACTTTTCCGGCGTTAAATTTTTTCTCCAGGAATTCTTGGCATTTTTTAGTGAAACCTCCGTCCCCGCTGATCTTTCCGCTGTCGACCGCGTCTTTTATATACCGCAGCTCATTCCCCGTGAGGGCGGGCTTATTGAAAGGTATCTTGATCATCTGTTTAATTAATCTTAGATCCAGAAGTGATAGAAGTTTTCGACTTTAACTATCTCAAAGCCGAATTTTTTATAGAGCGAACAGGAGGCTTTGTTCCGGCCCTGGGTAATCAATTGCATGTACTTATAGCCGTTCTCCAGGGACCAGTAAAAGGTTTCGACAAAGAGTGCTTCCCCGATCCCCTTACCTCGTTCGGATTTATTTACGGCTCCCAGGTCTCCATCAACAATGTCTCCGATGATCTTCATGGAGAGCATCCCGATGATCTTGCCCGACTTGTTCGGATAGACCCAGAAACATCCGGCAGTTATTCCAGCCAGTGATTTTTTTAACCACAATTTATAAAGCTCCCGGTATTTAGCTTCGCCTATCTTCGGATCTTGATGAAAACGGGAATACCTTCCGCAGGCTATTGCCAGGTCTTCCATCTCTTTGGTGGGATGCGATTTGGAATATATCTGAACGTTGGGATCGCGCTTAAAACGTGATAAATCGAGAGTAGTCAGGTCGGCAAAAAATGTGGTCTTCGAGTCGGCCAGGAAGCCGCCCAGCTTACGGCCCGCTTCTTGCGATTTTTCGTCATTGATATCAGATGGCCAGTATACCAGGGATATATTTTCTTTTTTCAGTTGTTTTAAAATTTTACCCAGCGAATCCGCAGTAAGTCTGGAAGGCACTATTTTGGCGACACCGAAGCCGAAGAATTGGGTATCCCACGGTAATATTTCATACTTCTTCATATATCCTGATCTTTTATTACGTATTGCGGCTTCCGGTTGATATTCATATGTACCCGGGCTATATACTCCCCGATGATTCCGATGGTGAGAAGCTGGACCCCGGAAAAGATGGTCACCGCTACCAGCATCGAAGCGTAACCGGTCACAGGCATCCCCAGTCCGAAGCGAAAGAAGAAATATAGTGCCAGGAGAAATCCGACCAGAGAGAAGAGTACTCCCAGCAGGGAAGCGACCCTGATGGGAAAGGCGGAGAAGTTGGTTACCATGTCAAAGGCTAATTTCACCATTTTACCGATGGAGTACCCGGAGATGCCCGCCCCGCGGCGATAGTGTTTGACGGGGACTTCCCCTATGTTCCCGGTATTCCACGAGATCAGCCCGTCGATGTAGGGGAATGTCTTGTCGTAATTGATTATCTCTCGCGCGATCTCCCGCTTGATGATCCGGAATGCGGAGACCTGGTTACTCATGTGGAATATCTTCCGGTAGTAGCACCCGATGAGAAACGACCCGAAGTTTTTCAACAGGTTGTGTTTTTTTCGGTCATAGATCCCATAGACCACGTCATAGCCCTCGGCCGCCCCGGCTATGAGTTTGGGTATCTCTTCCGGGGGTATCTGCAGGTCGTCGTCAATGGTGATGACATAGTCTCCCCGGAAGAAATGGAGGCCGCACATGATAGCGTTATGCTGTCCGAAATTTCTCCTCAACCGAATTATGCGGAGGTTGGGGGAGCCGCGTTTCAGACGTTTTATTACCTCCCAGGAATTATCCCGGCTGTTGTCATCGATCAGAATTATTTCATAAGTTACGTCCAGTGACGAGAAGGCCTGCTTTATCCGGGAGATTAACTCCTCCAATGTCTTCTCAGCGTTATAGACGGGAATAATCATGGAATAGGTAACTTCTGTTGTTTTCATGGCGGTTTAAATTATTTTCCCTCTGATTACGAATCGATACAGGTGATACACCCCTCCCCAGAGATGCAGAGTGAAGAGCGCGAAGGCTCCCACTCGCAGGAGGATATTTTTGATGTTAAACATTAGTTTTACCAGAAATGGGATAAAAAGCAAGTATCCAGCCGCCGCCCCCCAGCAGAAATTGCCGTGAACCATGCGGGGGCCGGCCTCGATCAGAAGGGCGTATGATAAAACACCGATAACCAATATAATCGTAAAGAAGATTTCGGGGATGTGGTCTTGCGCTCTTTTAATTATGCCATCGGGGGCCTTCTCCCGGGAAGGCGAAATCGAGATGATTCGATCGAGCAGGATGGGAATCAGGACGGCAAAGGAAAAGAGCACGATCAAGGTTCCCATCAGGAGAGGACGCTGTCTGACGGAAGGGGGGAAATGGCGGGAAGCATAGTGAAATAGCAGAGCAAACGGCCGGAAAGCGATCGGCGGCTTAACAACGGGGATATGGTACCAGGCCGCGTAGAAATGCCAGAAAAGGGGGGGGATGAGCAGAAGGCACAATCCAGTTACCCGGGACGGCAACGGTACCCGACGGTATAAAAAAAACAGGATAAAGACTGCCGGTGCCAGGAGGGAGAATACCGTCGGTTTGAAGAAGAAGGAGCCGGTTATCAGCAGACAGCCGGGGAGAAAGGTTGACCGGCCTTCCGCGACCGCGAGCAGGAACAGTATGATCCCGGCGACGCCGATAATGATCCCCATCAGTTGAGTGACGCTGTGGTACATGGTCGGCCCCGCCGTGAAGAACCCGGCGTAGGAAGATCTGCCGAGGATGAAGAAAGGATAATTGATGGCGCTGAAGAAGGGGACCGCGAAGACCGTAACCGCTGTGGGGATTATGCCGAGGCCGAAGAAATGGGTCGCGATGAAGGCTAATGAATAGAGCAGGCAGAAGAAGAGAAGCAGGCTCAGAATTTTGTATATTTTCGCCGTCTTCTCGACAGAGAAGTCCGTCGGCAAGGCGGCAAGTGTGAGCCAGAAGACCTGCGGTCCGGTATGCTGCAGCCGCTCTTCCGGCAAACCCCGGTCATTGATGGCCCGGGGAGATTTGTACAGGTACCATCTCTTGTCTTTGTTCCACCCCCAGTTGGGAATATTTTCTCCCGGCTTGAGGATAAACGACCAGGATCTCACGCGGTTCCGGCTGGCTCTCCCCCGGGGGTTGTTTAAGAAGCCGTAGGCCGTCGTGAATGAGAGAAAGAGGGAGAGGAAGATGATCCAGGCTATATTCGCCCCCGATACAGTTACCCGGGGGAGGGCCGGGAAGAGTTGTTTTCTCCGGGTGACTCCCAGGATAAAGAAGGAGAGAAAGAAGAGGACGTTGCCGGCGCGGGTAAGTCCCGGGCTGTTGATGTGGAGGAGGATGAAGTTGAACGCGGTAAAGGAGAGCAGGCCGATCAGGAACGCCGCGACGAAGCGCATTATCGAATCAGGGATCCGTTGACCTTTATCGCCGAGCAGGACCAGTCCGCAGATTGTCAGAAGGGCCGCTGCCGCCAGAGAATACACCTGAAGGGCCAGCCCGGTCCCCAGCCGGATGAGCAGGAGGCTGTTGACCACAACCAGCACCGCCGCAAGGCAGAGAACGAGCCGGTTCTCCCGCGAGAATAATCTGTAATATTTTATTTCTATTGCAGGCACTTAGAAAATCACGCCTCGAAACGTGAAAATATACAATTGATACAATCCGCCCCATAGGTGCAGGCAGAACAGCAGACCGGCGACAACGCGCAGCGCGGTCAGCCTTATCCTCATCATGCAGGTTACCAGGAGGGGCAGGAACAACACCAGGCCCGCCGCTGCTCCCCAGCCGAAGTTACCGAACTTCCAGAAATTATTATTCTGGACCAGCAGCGCGTAAGAGAGGGTACTGAGAAAAAAGAGGAGGGTGAAGAAGAATTCCGGCAACCGGAAAGATAAGTGTTGATCTCTTCGCGGCGATCTTTTCCGGCGGGAGGAGAGAGCCGTAATGAAAAGGTCAATTAAGATGGGGATAAATAGGGCGAAGGAGAAGATAACAATAAGGAGGTTGCGAAGACCATGGCTCTTGAGGATGGAAGCCGGAAAGTGATAGGCGGCGTAGTAGCCCAGCACCAGGAACGGCTTAAAGGCGATCGGGACCTCATGAGCGTGAAGGCTATAAGCCGCCCGATAAATCCACCAGAAGAGGGGGGGGGCCAGGAGGAGGCCGAAACCGCGAAGTTTATCGGATAACGGCACCCGTTTATAAAAGAGGAATATGAGAATTATTACTGGCGCACCCACCGCGAACAATGACGGCTTGAAGAAAAATGAACCGGTTATCAGGAAGCAACCATACGCGAATGTTGATCTCCGATCTTGAGCGGGGAGTAAGATCAAGATAATGCCGGCCGCCCCGATCATCAGGCAGAACACCTGGGTGATGCTGTGGTACATGGTCGTGCCGGCCAGGAAGAAACCCATGTAGGATGAGTGTTTGGCAAACAGGAGAGGATAATTGATCGCGCCGAAAAAAGGGACCGCCGCGACTGTCAGGGCGGTTTCAACCCTATCGGCGGCGAAGAAATACTTCCCGATAAAGGCAATTGAATAAAGAAAGGAGAAGAAGATAAGCAGACTCAGGCACTTATAGAGCTCGATCGCGCAGCCCCCATTCCAGCTCGATTTCAGTCGGGCCAGAGAGACAAAAAAAACCTGGATTGCGTTCGGCTGAAGCTCTTCCCCCGGGAGCCCTCCGCGGGCGATCTCATTACACCACAGTACCATGTGCAGCCGCTTGTCTTTATTCCACCCCCAGTTAGGCACCTGTTGTTGGGGATGGAGTAAGAAGGAAGCATTTCTAAACCGGTTCTTGCTGGCGGGCCCCCGGGGATTGTTGAAGAAGCCGTAGGATGTTGTGAAAGAGAGGACCAGGGAGAGCAGGAGGATCCAGGCTATATTCGCCCCCGATACGGTTACCCGGGGGAGGGGTGGGAAGAGATGTTTTCTTCGGGTAACTCCAAGGATAAGGAAGAAGAGAAAGAAGAGGGCGTTGACGGCGCGCGCGAACTTCGGGCTGTTGACGTGGAGGAGAATGAAGTTGAGCGCAGTGAAGGTGATCAGGCCGACCAGGAATGCCGCGATGAAGCGGGTTATCAAGTCCGGAATCCGTACCCCTCTTTCGCCGAGCATAACCAGACCGGTTAGTGTCAGAAGGACCGCTGCCGCCAGGGAATACGCCTGCAGGACAAGGTCCGTCCCCAGCCGGATGAGGAGCAGGCTGTTGATGATAACCGGTAATGCTATAATCAGGGCAAACACCTTTTTATCGGGTGAGATCCAGAAAAGATTAAGCGTTTTTATTTTCATGAGGGCAGAGGACTGACGAAACCATTTAAAGATTGTTCTCAGATAGATGCTTATGGTAATTTCACAGCGTCAGTTTAAATCGGCGAAGCTGTATTTGTGAAAATCGACTTCAATGTTATGATAGCTTGGTACCATTGAATATGGCAAATACTAATTTGTGCTTGCATTCCGATTTATCGGGGCTGTATCGGAATCTTAATAAACCGCGGATTACACGGATGAAGCGCCAGTCCGGCAGAGCCGCCTGGTCTGACGGAGATTGTTTTTTTCTTCAATCAGCATAATCCGCCAAATCCGCGGTTAAATAAGTTGCGGAGTTAAGTTCTTGATTAAAAAAATATCAATATTTATAGTTATGGCAGGCTGCTGTCTTACCTCTCCGGGCATCTCCCGCGCGCAGTCACCCACTCCCTTTAATCCTTATATTGAGCACTCGATCTCTCGTTCTTCTAGTGGGTGGGGAGGCGGCGTTACCTGGTACGACGGATATATATACGAGGTGCATTCAAGCTCATACGATATCACCAAGAAAGATCCGGTGACCGGCCGGATTCTGGGGTCTATCCACACGACTGTCGCCGGCATTCAGGATATCGCCTACGACGGGAAGCGGAATACCTGGTGGGTCAAGCAGTGCGGCGGGTATTTTTACCAGTTGCCCCTGGCCGGTGGATCGCCGATCAGCTCGATGTCTCCCCCCGACCGGTACGGCTACGGCATTTACTGGGACCCCGAGGAACCGGACGTGCTCTGGATGATCGATCATGTTCACCACAGAATATACAAGAGGGACGCGAACACTGGGGCTATCCTCGGCTCGATATACGTCGGAAAGGCCGTGACCGGTATCGTCCGGACCGGTGACCATTTCTGGTGCGGCGTGGGAGCGGAGCCCGGTCAGGCGGGTGTGATCATCGAGGTGAACATGCAGGGGGTCCAGACAAACACCTTCCAGCTGCCGCCGGGGAAGTACTGCAATGACGTCGGGGGATGCGCCCTGGACGGCGAGGGTTATCTCTGGGTGGAGGGGGGGAAGAACACCGCCATCTATCAGATCAACATCGGGTACGACCCTCCCTCGCTGATCGAGGCCGATATCATAGACTCGGGTGACTACGACGGGGACGGGAAATCCGACATTACCGTCTTCCGGGAGACCACCGGTCTCTGGGTGGTGAGAGGTGTCACCCGCTTTTACTTTGGAACCGGAGACGATATACCGGTCTCCGGTGACTACGATAATGACGGCACGACCGATGCCGGGATCTACCGGGGGAGCATGGGCCTGTGGTCGATCCGGGGAGTGACCCGGGTATATTTCGGCGCCCTCGACGATATCCCCGTTCCCGGCGACTATGACGGTGACGGAGACTGCGGGATGGGTCTGTACCGGGAGAGCAGCGGTCTCTGGTTGATCAGGGACCTCACCCGCGCTTATTTTGGGAGTGGGAATGACCGACCGGTGCCCGGCTATTATTACGATTCGCGGAAGAAATATATCGGTATCTACCGGTCTTCCACCGGCCTCTGGGCGATTAAGGGAGTGACCCGGGCTTACCTGGGAGGGGTTGCAAATGACGAACCTGTTCCCAGCTTGGGTGGGGGACTGGCCGGCTGGGAACCGGCCATCTTCCGGCCCGAAAGCGGTCTTTGGGCGGTCAAGAGCGGTTACCGCGCCTATTTTGGAATCGAGGGGGATAAGCCGGTCCCCGGTGATTATGATGGCGAAGGCTTCAACACGCCTGCTGTCTTCCAAGAGGCTTCCGGGTTGTGGGCTATCCGGCAGCTGACCAGGTGTTATTTCGGGCAGCCCGGTGATATCCCGGTTACCGGCCGTATCTGCCGGCCGGTCTTCCCCCCGGCGGTAATCGATTCCGGTGACTACAACGGGGACGGGAAATCCGACGTGGCCATCTTCCGGGCGAGTAGTGGCCTCTGGGCGGTAAGAGGCGTTACGAGCTTTTACTTTGGAACCAGAAATGATATTCCGGTATCCGGAGATTATGATAATGACGGCACGACCGATGCCGGGATCTACCGGGGGAGCATGGACCTGTGGTCAATCCGGGGAGTGACTCGGGTATATTTCGGCGCCTACGACGATATCCCCGTTCCCGGGGACTATGACGGTGATGGAGGTTGCGGGATGGGTCTATACCGGGAGAGCAGCGGTCTCTGGTTGATCAGAAACCTCACCCGCGCCTATTTTGGGAGTGGGAATGACCGACCGGTGCCCGGCTATTATTCCGGTTCGCGGAAGAAATATATCGGTGTCTACCGGTCTTCCACCGGGCTCTGGGCGATTAAGGGGCTTACCCGGGTTTACTTTGGCGGAGTGACGGATGATGAGCCCGTTCCCGGTGTGGCCGGCGGCGCAAGTAACTGGGAGCCGGCCATCTTCCGCCCCTCCACCGGTCTCTGGGCGGTCTTGAGCGGTTTCCGTGCCGTCTTCGGAGATGAAGAAGGTATGCCGGTCCCCGCTGATTACGACGGATCCGGTGGAAATACGCCCGCAGTCTTCCGGGAAGCTGCCGGAGCATGGGCCGTCCGGCAACTGACCAGGTGTTATTTCGGGGAGTCCGGGGACATCCCGGTTACCGGCCGGGTTTGCAATGCGGTGACGCCGCCCGGCCGCCTGAAATACAAAGAAATGGCGCTTTAGCCCATTTAATATATTGGCCGATCCTCCATTAACCCGATTTATGAATAAATCGGGTTAATGCACTGTTATCAATACTATTCCGACTTTTGCGAAAGTCGGAATAATTCCGGCATTGTTCAAAACTAACCCGATTTATGAATAAATCGGGTTATTGGCATGAATCTTCAGAGCTTCCAGAGTAAAGCGTCGTTAATTCTTCTCCTCCTCCTCATTCTCGCCGCCCTGCTGGTGAGAGTCTGGGGGTGTGGTTACGGGGGCCTCGAGTCCTGGAATCACGATGAGCAGATCCACCTGCGGACGGCGATGCTCATATATAATGGGGAGATGAACACCCACCAAATGTGGGCCTCCCGGCAGAACAAGTATGTCTTATATCCCTGGTTCGGGATGTATATAGTGGCCTTGATTCTGCGCCTCTATACCGGAGCCGGATCCCTGATCACCTTCCTTCTATCCCATCCGTGGAACGGTCCCGCCTTCGCCCACCTGGGGCAACTGACGAATCGGGAGGCGCTTTTAATCGGGAGGTTGATGGTCGCCCTGGCCGGGACCCTGACAGTGCCCGTTGTTTATGCTATCGGCAGATTAATCCGGGATCGGTGGACCGGTCTCCTTGCCGCCGCCCTTATCGCCTTCAACGGGTATCATGTTGCTAACTGTCACTGGCTGAAGAACGATATTTTCGCGACTTTTTTCCTGAGCCTGGCCTTTCTATATGCCGTAAAAATATTTATCCGGGGCCGAACCGGCCACTATGTTCTGGCCGCTCTCTTTTCCGCTTTTGCCATCGCGTCCAAATACAATACTTTCCCGATTGTTTTTGTTGTCTTAATAGCCCACCTCCTGCGCGGGGAGATCTCCTTCCGCCAGATTCTCGGCTCTCTTGTGAATAGGAAGATCCTGTGTTTCTATCTTATGTTTATAATAGTTCTGTTCGTCACCTGGCCTCTCCTCTATCTGGATTTCGGTTACTTCCGGTCGCAGGTGATTGAGTGGACCATCCGGGCGCCTACCAAGCACATGTTCGCCGGTATCGACAAGTACGCCGCGCCGCGGGGGTTCTGGAGCGCTCGTTTAATCAACGCGATTAATTATCTCCTCTTCTCAATGAAGATGGCGGGAGGAATGGGTATATATGTCACGGTCCTCGGGTTGGGCGGAATCTTTCTTTCATTCTGGAGGAAGAAGCGCCGGCTGATTCTGTTGACAGTCTTTCCCATATTGTATACCGCCATGATGGTTTTTCTGGTCTCCGGCATGCGGAACCAGGATACTATCCCCGTCTACCCGTTCTTCGCTATCCTCTCGGCGGTCTTTATTCGGTCTGTCGCGGAAGCGGTTCTGGGGAAAGGATGGCGAGGCCAAGCGGGATTTATACTGGCGGGGGTTTTGGTACTGTTCCCTTACCTGGTAGCCGTCTCCAGCATGGATTACGGTTACTGGCAGCCGAGCGCCCGGGCGCTGGGATCTGAATGGGCCGCCCGGAATATACCGCCGGGCAGCTTAATCGCGTACGAGTCAAAGACGATCTCTTTGAAGAGGGATGACTACCGGAAGAGGAAGATCAGAAGGCTATGGAGCGGTGACGTCCGGCAGTTCAAAGATCGTGGATTTGATTATTTGGTCACTGCCAGTCGGCACGAACACCGGGCGCTGGAAAAGTTCGGTCTGTTCGGGCCCGATCATCGCTTCGGCAAATTTTATCTCTCCCTCCCCTCGGAATATGACCTGGTGAAAAGTTTTGATCTGGGCATGATCCCTTACAAGGCGGGGTATCCCAAGATCTACCGGTTGAAAAGGACGGGTACTCCGTGTGACTCCGGACTGAACTCCGGGCTGCTCAGGCATTTTCAGAATGATTATTCCGTCTCTTCGCCCCCGATCCTTTTCTTGAACGCGCTGGGTCAGTGCGAGGGTAATACCAACTGCGTCGCGGATAATGGCGAACCGATCGACAAGTTGTTAATTGCACCGGTTGCTCTACCCGAAGCAGGGGTTCAACTGATCAATGGTCATCATCCGTGCTCTATCACCCTGAAAGTCGGGGGACGGCGCGCTGTGGCTGAGCTGCGACCGGGAGCGATCGAGCAATTTACTATCCGGCCCGATACCGGATTTCCGTATATACAAAATTCCTACCGGGTAACGGCGAGCTCGATGGGTGGTTGTCCGTTCCTGGTAAAGATTCTTCCCGACGCGTTTCGAATCGGTCTGGGGTTTTACAGCCGCGAGAAATGGGAAGAGGCGATCGACTTTCTGGAGAAGGCTCATGACAAAGAGCCCGCTGACTGGTATATAATCTATCTGCTGGCCTGCGCTTATCATCATGCCGGGCGGGACAAAAAGAGCAGCGCGAGCTTCGAAAAAGCCGAAAGTCTTTTTCCGGCAATCTCTTCCTTCTTCCACGATCTGAGTGCCGGGAAGATCGGGGATACCGAGTGGAATAAGCGTTTTAAGAGATGGATGGACTTCGATCCCGCCTGGCTGGAGGAACGCGCCGGTTGTAAATGGACTGTTGACCAACTACTTCGGCGCGAGTCTTCGGGCGGCCATCCGGTCAGGGAGACGCCCTCTTTTTATCTTCTCCCCGGGCTTTATCAGGCGCGTATTGCTTTTAAAGAACATAAGGAGCCGCCGGGTGAGGTATCGGCCACAATTCGGTTGTACCGCAATGGCCGGCTGGACCGAAGTTGGGTCCTGGAGGGTGGGGAGATCGCACCGGAGATGAGATTTCGTAATCACGAGTTCGGGGACGAATTTGTCCTGGCAGTTGAGAACAATAGCGAGGAAGTCAGCCGGTTAGAGACGATTCTTGTTGTCCCCTCGTTAAACTTCTGGTTCAGGTCTGTTTTTCAGGATGTTTCTCGGGTTGTCCGCCCCGGCCCTGATAGCGAGCTGTGATCCCCAAAACTCCGGGAAGGAATTTTATTCTTGTTTGACTCATAATACGGAAAAGGATATGGTCCTTTCGCTTAACCCCCGCCATGAATAAGTCATGAAATCGGTCAGTCAATACACACCAAAAGTATCGGTTATCATACCGGTTTTCAATAGTCCATCCTTAATCAGGAAGTGTCTGGACAGTTTATTGCCGCAGGATTACCCGGATTACGAAGTAATTGTAGTGGATGACGGTTCCACTGATGAAACTTGCGAAGAGGTCTTAAAATATAATGTCCGGCTGATCCGAAACAAGCATCATGGTATCTCGGTCGCCCGAAATCAAGCGATCAAGAATGCCCGCGGCGAGATTATTCTGGGGATAGATGCCGATCTTCAGGTCCCCGGTGATCTAATTACCCGAATGATCGCTCCCCTGCAGGATGAGAAAACGGGCGTAACCATGGCCTGGTGGGATATCAGCAACAACAACAATTTGGTGGCCGTCCTCATCTTCCGAACTTATGAATATTTTGTCCATAACCTGGATGAGCCTGATTTTCTCTGGTCATATTGTTTCGCCGTTAAAAAAAGGATTTTCCAGGAAGTTGGTGGTTTCAATGAGGATCTGTTTGTGGGAGAGGATGTTGACTTTGCTCATCGGATAACCGGGGCGGGCTACAAGATCAAGATCTTAAAAGATGCCCGAGTGTGGCATTATTTCCGCGACAGCCTTTTCCTTCATTTGAAGCGTCACTTTCAAACTGCGCGAACCAAATTCTGCTATGTGCTCGATTCCCATAAAGTCTTTGACCAGAGAGGATATCCGGTTGAATATCTCAAGCTGCTGCTGCATCTTTTAATGATTTTATCACTGCCCACGCTTCTCTGGAAGCCGGAAATATTTATTGTCTTTTTTTGTCTGGCATTACTCAGTCATTTGAAGATTACTTTATGGAGCATGAAGAAGGGGTTTAAGTATATACTGATACTACCTTTTGAATTCGTGACTAAGATCGCCTGGGTTGCCGGAGTTATCCAGGGGATATTCTGGCGACTTAAGAGATATCATCCTTCCCCCGCGGACCTGTAGACAATGGCTGCAGCAAGGGCGCCTGAGATCTGCCGGACGAGAAATATTATGAACGGTTTCTCCAAAATCAAGCTGGCATTTCGTTTTCCCCCCGCCGCCGCGGAAAGAATCCGGGCTCGATTATGGGCCGGATTTAAGATCGCCCACCGCGTCAAGAAAGGAATTGTTCTTGCTCCCCCCCCCATAACCGTGAGCATCAATCTAACCTACTTATGTAATTTAAAGTGCAGGATGTGCGGCCAGTGGCGACGTAATGATTGTGAAGTACTTCCCCTGGAAAAGCTCAAGAAGCTCGTTGATGAGATGGCCCCGTTTAAACCGAAGTTCTATCTCTGGGGTGGGGAACCCCTTCTGTACCCTGAAATAGGTCCGTTGCTGGACTATCTGAAAGATAAAAAGCAGTATGTAATTATTAATACCAATGGGGTCTTGCTCCGGCAGTTCGCCGAAACAATCGTAAACTGTGGAGTGGATGGCCTGGATATTTCCCTGGACGGCCCCCGTGAAATCCACGATGAGATTCGGGGGGTCCCGGGAACCTTTGACAGAGTAATGGATGGTGTATCCAGGGTGCGTGAACTTCAGCGAGATCTCGGGAGCAAAAACCCAATGCTGAAGGTTATCTGTACTATCAGTGAGTGGAATCAGTTATGGCTGGAGGAGACTCTGTCTTTTTTTAATACGCGGAGGTATTTCGATGCGCTTGTTGTCAACCTGGGCTGGTTCACCACGGAGAAAATTGGCAGAGCCAATGATCGGATATTCCGGAAGTACCTGGGATGTGAATCCGTTTCCTGGAAAGAATTTGTGGATGCCTTGGGAGAAGTGGACCCGAAAAAGATTGAATCCTTCATGAAATCAGTTAATTCCCGGCGGAAGAAGAGATCGATCCCGGTGTTTTTTATCCCCCCAATCAATCCACAAGAGGTTGAAGCCTATTATTCTCGCCCCGCGCTTCCGATCGGGAAGAAGATGTGTTTCAATCCCTGGCTCAATCCGGAGATCAAGCCTAACGGAGATGTCACTTTCTGCCCCGATTTCCCGGATTATATTATCGGTAATCTTAAGGAAAAGCCCTTGATGGAGATCTGGAACGGAGAGAGAGCGAGAAAATTTCGCGGTGTGCTGTTAGAGCGTGGTTTATTCCCCATCTGCTCGCGCTGCTGCGGTCTGTACGCGTATTAACCCGATTTAGTAACTACTCAGGTTCAGGGGTTCACGGTTCAGGGGTTCACGGTTAGAGAGTGATGAAGATTGAACGGTTTGAAGATATTGAGGCTTGGCAAAGCGAAGATTAATGAGCCGGGATCATAAAATTGTTTGGGGATTGGTAGCGATAGCATTGCTTATTCGCCTTATTGCCCTCTTTACTTTCGGGTTTATCGATTCGGGCGGCGGCAGCGACACCGTGACCTACATCTCTCTGGCCCGGAATCTCTTCACCGGCGCCGGCTATACCGAGTTTGGCCAACCCCACACCGTTCATCACCCATTCTTCCCGATATTGATCGGGATCACCTGGAAGTTGACCGGCGATCTGCTCTTTGCCGCCCAGCTGATCTCAACCCTGGCAGGGGCGTTTCTGGTGATTCCCGCTTATTATCTGGGGAAGTACCTCTTTAACTCGAGGACGGGATATTACAGCGGATTGCTGGTCGCGATCTTTCCGGTATTGGTTTACGGTTCTTCCGAGCCCTTCTGCGAGTCCCTCTACACATTTTTACTGGTATCCGGCCTTGCCTTTTTCTGGGCCGCCTTCAGGAAAAAAAAGACAACCGGGATGTTTCTTTGCGGTCTGCTGATCGGCCTCGCGTTCTTAACTCATCCCCTCGGGGTATCGTTCATGCCTCTTCTGGTCGTCTTTCTATTTTTGGTCCAGTTTTCTTCCGAAAAGACTCGCTGGAGGTCGTTTCTGCTCCGAGCGGCTGTGCTCGGGATAGGTTTCAGCCTTATCTGTCTTCCTTTCTGGCTGTATCTCCATGGGGTAACCGGGAGCTGGCAGTTAAGCGGGAGCAGCCATTACAAAGATTTAACCCTTCGCCTGGACCAGGTCGAAGGGATGCCGGAGGGAAAGGTCATCTTCGAACACATGGAGGCGCTCTTCAACCCCCCCGACACGGCCCTGACCCGGAAAGAAATGGGGATGAGCGAGCTGGCTCTGCGTCACCCGGACCGGTTAATGAGGATAGTAAGGTTCAATCTTGAAGATGGTTCGCGGGAGCTCAGGAAGACGGCGCGGTTTCTGGGATCTCCTCCCTGGCTTCTGGTTCTGGTGCTGGGATTGGGGATGATGTTCCTGGCGGCCATAGTGATTGTGAGTTTGGCCCGGCGGAGAAACCGCCTCGCGATCGGGTTTTTAGCGCTCATGTTTTTTCCGATGATAATGTTCGTCATCCTGATAATTGAACACCGGTACTTTTATCCTTTTTTCCCCCTGGGCTTGATATTTCTGGCCTGGCTGATCGCCGGCTGGAGGGAGAAATCCGCGTCTTCTTCGCTCCCGGCCAGGTTAGTTTTTTATCTGGTTGCCTGGCTGGGGATTCTTGTCATGTTGTGCGGATCGGCCGAAATAATATACCGGAAGTGGCGCAAGGCGGAGATCCCTTATGAGTATAAGATACTGGGGGATTGGATGAGGGAAAATATTCCCGAAATCGAGCAAGAGAAAGTAATGATGTTTCGTCTGGGGATAAGCTACTACGCCGGATGTGCCTGGAATGTCTTCTACTGGGGTGAATATCCCGGTTTAATCGATTACCTGAAAGAGCGGGGAATAAGGTACCTGGTCGTGGACAGCTACAAGCTTCACATGATTCACCCCTCCCTGCGCTTTTTGCTTACCGCCGATCCCCTTCCGCCGGAATTGAGTTTAGTAAAGGAGATCGAGTTCGAGGGGCGAAGGATAAGGCTCCTGGAGTATCATCCGAAAGCCGGCGAACCTCAACCCGGTTCATTTACCGTCTTCGGGGAGAGTGAGCAGGAATTTCCGGGTCAGATTTTTCTCCTTTAATATCTCCCGGATAGCGTCGGCCAGTGCCCGGGCCACGATGCGTCCCCCCTTGCTGGAGAAATGGGAGTGCTTATATAGACGATGTTCCACCTTCATCTGGAGGGCCGGGTCCACCACTATGATCCCCTCTTTCTCCAGTTCCCGGAAGACATGATAATGGGCCGGTGTGTTTCCTCGCTCCAGGAGTTTCAAATCATTTTTTTTCGGGATATGCAGGATAATCGATATCTCCCCGGCCTCGCGGGCTTCACGGGCAAACTGTTTTAAGATCAAAAGGCTGGTGCGCATAGGTTCCCCTTCGATGTCCCAGTAATGCGGCCCCGACCGATGGTCCTGACGCCCCCCCGGTCTCGGTCGATATTCGCTGAAAAAAGTGTAGATCAGCGAAATCAAACGGCTCTTCAGCCAGAAGTGCTGGTGGTAGTTGTCCGGGTTGTACCAGTATTCGTATTGAGACAGGGGGGATCCCTGAAAGTTCTCCAGGGCTTCGGCAACCTCTTCAGGGGGGATTACCGGGCTGTTGAGCAGTTCCAGTTCCCCTTCCGGATTGATGATGAACCGGGGTTTGGAGAAGACGACCCAGGTGTTCCGGCTGTAAAGCGAGCGAAAGATATTTACCGTGCGCTTCATGTTCTCGGGCTGAAAACCAAAGACTACAATGCTGGGATCGAACTTTCGGCCCAGGTATTTCCACCTCAGGTACGCCTGACCGATTCCGTAAGCGGGAACGCCGAAATTAAGGACCTCGGCCGACAAGCCGTCCTCGGTCAGATATTTCTCCAGAAAATACCCCCAGGTCTTTTCAAACGGCTCTTCATCGCCGTGGGTGAATGAGTCTCCGAAAATCTCTATTCTGAGAGTTCCGGAGGCCGGGGATTGAGTGTACTCCTGGGGCCGGGAGCGGATCCCGGCGGAGTTGGATCGATACATTCCTTGAACATTGGTTTGATTCGGGGCGATGGTCCACCCCAACAGAGGATCGTCGATGACATAGGCTTCGGATCTGCGTTGAAGATAATGCTCCATCTTCCGTCTGACCATCTGGACCGGGAAACGGTAGGGGAGAAGAGGACGCTTCCCGAAGTAAGCCTGCCCCTTGGCATCGGTGGTTGTCACCAGACGGGTGATTATTTCGCAGACCACAAAGCCAAACAGGAGGGCGGCGAAGAGGAGAAGGCAGTTGATATACCAGCGGATCTTCATGGCGGATATACAGTATCAGTTTGAATCAATTTATGTCAATATGAGTCCCGGCGGATTGCATTTAGCCCGGTATTGACATCAGACATTCTTTTGATATGCTCAATAATTATGTTGCCTTCTATTCCGACAGATGTGTATGGCCTCTACGACGGCCTGAAATTTTGGGAGCGCTGGCATGTGAAGTTACGCTGGCGCCTCTGCCCATTCCTCCAGATTGCCGGCTATATTCCCGAAGCAGCGAGGATAGTTGATATCGGCTGCGGGCGGGGACTCTTGGCCAACTATCTTGCCCTCAACAGTTCTTCCCGGGAAGTTACCGGCATAGATAAACAGGAGAAAAGAATAGAAGCCGCCCGGGCGTCGATCAAGGGCAGAGATAATATCCGCTTTTACCTCCGGGACGTTCTTGAGCTCCACCATCAGGAATTCGACGTGATCGTGGTCAGCGATATGCTCCATCATCTCACCTATCCCCAGCAGGAGAAACTGCTCCGTCACTGCTATCGCATTCTCCCGGCCGGGGGAATTCTCCTGGTGGAAGATGTGTCGGAAAAACCAAAGTGGAAATGGTTTGCCCATTTCTTGATCGATCGATTCCTCAATCTCGGCCGGAGGCAATATTACCGGAAGATCGATGACTGGATAAGTTACCTGGAAAGTTTGGGGTTTGAGGTAAAAAGCTTCGATGCCCACCGGCATATTCCACTACCGGATTTCCTGTTGAAGTGCGGAAAAGGTGAACACATTTTGTAACTATAAAGGGGTCGGCGTAGCGGTAGTGGTGGGAGACGGGGTTGTGGTCGGCGCTGGCGTGGGCGATGGCACGGTCGGAGTCGGCGTAGCGGTAGCGGTGGGAGACGGAGTTGCGGTCGGCGATGGCGTGGGCGATGACACGGTCGGGGCCGGCGTTGGAGTTTGAGTCGGAGTCGTGATCGGGGTTGGAGTCGGGGTAGGAGCAGTGGGAGTGATGGAAGGTGTAGGTGTGGGGGTGATCGGGTAGGGGACCCTTCCGGCCAGGGCGATGTCACCGCTTTGCCCGAAGTAGATCCGGGTGCTGTGACGGATCGCCCAGAGGCCGGAACTTTCCCGGAAAATAGCGGCTTCTTCCACGTTATCTCCCTGAAAATCACCCGGTTCGGCCTGGTCGTCGGTGCCGCCGAAGTAGAATCGGCTCAACCCTTGAATCGCCCAGAGTGAGGCGGAGGCACGAAAGATGGTGGGTTGCCAGGCGCGGCCGCTTCCATACGAGGCCGGGACCGGGAGATCGGTCGCGGAACCGAAATATAACCGGCTGACCTGTCGGATAGCCCAGAGCCCGATCGAGGGGCGGTAGACGGCGATATCTTTAGCACGATCTCCGCTGTAATAGCCGGCGACCGGCCGGTCGCCGCTCTGCCCGAAGTAGAGCCGGGTGACGTCCTTGATCGCCCAGAGCCCGACGCTTTCCCGGAAGATTCCGAAGTCGCACCTTCCCGAACCGGTATAATCGCCCGGGACCGGGAGGTCGGCCTGGCTTCCGTAATAAAGCCGGGAGATTCCCTTGATCGCCCAGAGCGCCATTCTCTTCCGGAAGATCCCGATATCGGTGATCCCATCGTTGTCGTAGTCACCCGGGACCGGGATATCGGTCGCGTCGCCGAAGTAGACCCGGGTGATCCCCCTGATCCCCCAGAGACCGGAGGAGGGACGGAAGATCGCGATATCGGAGGTCCCGTCACCGTCGTAGTCGTCGGAATCGATATTGCTGATGGGCGGAGCGAGGACCTCATACCAAGCATCAGCGATCACCTGGGAGCCCTCAGTCCAGACGGGATGAACGAGATCTTCGACCAGCAGATCGTCGCACCAATCCCCGTAGTCGATATAGGCTTCAAAAGGGTTAGCCAGAAGACAGCTCTTCTCTCTCCCCAGGGGCACTATATAATTCCGGCTGAGTTCCTCTGACCAGTCGTACCAGCCCACCGTGGCGCAGGTTGGGATGATGGTGGCCAGTACGGGTTCACAGTTTTTGGCCCGGGCCCGGTCGATCATGGCGGAGAGATTATTTTTGGATATCGAATACGAAAAACCGTCACCGTAGTCGTTTGTTCCTCCCATAATTAGAATGCGGGAGGCGTCATATAGATCGAGCACACTGTCAATCCCCGGACAAGGCCGGATTGGCTTACCTGGGCCGTATAAAAGGTCATTTGTATTGCTGCCCGGATAACCGTGATTATGGATGGTATAGTCACGACCAGGAGAAGCATCTTCCAACAGTACTTCCAGGAGAGGAATATAACACTTCCCCATGGGAGGCCCATTGGTCCCGTAAGTGATGCTGTCTCCATATCCGATATAGACGGGTTCCATTGTTGCCATAGTACTTTTTCCGGCCGCTCCTCCCCCGGTCTTCCGGTTCTGAAGCGCTGAAGAGCGATAGGCGCGGCAGTGGCCGTCGGTATCTTTTACAACTATCCAGCCCTCATCAAGAGGGGGCACAGGTAAAGGAAGACTTTTTTTCAATGATAGAGCAGTGGTTGTCGGCCTTGACAGGGATCTTTTTCCGCAGGCACACTTAACCAGTTCTCCTTCTTCCTGCCAGAAGCAATCCCACCCCTCCCCCGAGTCTGAAAAGACAAAAGGGCGAACCTGATCCGCCTTCTTCCGGACCGAGACAGTCTCTTCCCGGGACCAACCTGTCCCATCGTAAAAGCTCCGGAAGATCTGATAGTAATTTTCATCCCATCCCTGCCAGATGATGATGGCCTGTCCATCGGGGCAGACGGCCAGAGCCGGTGAGATATCGGGGGAGTCGTCCGGAGTGCTGATCATCTCTTCCGGGCCGAAGATAATCCCGTCCCAGCGAGCGCAGAATATCTCAATGCTCCCCTCTACATCACGGGACCAGGCCACCAGGGGACGCCCGTCGTCTCCGAAAGATATCGCCGGTGTCATCTCCCATCCGGTGGAATGTTTGGCGACAGGCAAAGGTTCGGTCCAGGTCTCACCCCGGCGTTGACTGAAGTATATTTTCGGGGTTTCCCCGCTTTTTCGGGCCGCCCAGACAACCCATAACTCATCCGAGGGACTTATCCCCAGGGCGGGGGCGTAGTTGCCCTCAAAGCGGTCGGCCGGGGAGAACGGCTCGGTCCGCCATTCTCCGGCCTGGTAGTGTTGGATGAAGATCGATTTGGGAAGCAGGTCGTATTCAACTCCGATTGACCAGAATTCTTCCGATCTCAAAGGGGGGGAGAGAGCGCAGAAGAGGGGCACGAGAAGCAATAATCTATTAATTTTCATATATATAATTTAACATAGTCAGATGAAATATCAATTGTAGTTTTCGTTTAGGGGTTCACGGTTCAATGGTTCACCGTTCAAGGTTACCTTGTTCCCAAAACTTTAGCTTTATACATGTTTTCAACCGTGAACCGTGAACCTTGAACCTGACAACCTGAGTAGTTACGTTTAACCTTTACTTACCGGGTTCTTTGACCTATAAAAAAGCCATATTATTATAGTAATATTTACATATGAAAAAGCTAAAAATAGGCCTGATTACCTCTTTTTATCCTCCCTTCCATCCGGGAGGATGCGGCTTGCACGTGTATCATCTGGCAAACCTGCTGGCCGGCGATGGGCATAGTGTGGAAGTGATCTGCTCGGGTGACGCTCATAAATTCAAGCTTCAAGCCCCGCGCCCGGGAGAGTATCCCCATCACCCCGGCGTTACGGTTCACCGGATAAAGAGCGGAGCCGGGAGACTGGAGCCGATGCTCACATACTTATTCGGCACCCCTGTTTTTACCCGCCGCCGCTTGAAGCGCCTCTTGGAGCAGGATTACGACGTCATCCATTACCATAATATCTCCCTTTTCGGCGGCATCTCGATCCTGAACCTGGGAAGAGGGATCAAGCTCTTTACCCAGCACACCTACTGGCTTTTTTGCCCGACCCATTACCAGTGGAAAAATAAGAGGGAAGTATGCGAAAAGAAGGAATGCTTGAGCTGCCTTCTGTCCTACCGGCGCCCACCTCAGTTCTGGCGCTACCGGGAGAGAATGGAGACTCGGCTCCGTCCGGTCGATTCTCTGATTATGCCCTGTAAGTTCATGATCGAAGAGCACCGCCGGGAGGGTTTTAAGGGCCGGATGGACTGCCTGCCTTACTTCGTGGAGCCGGTGGAGAAAGCAGCCGCCGCCGACCTGGAAAAGGAGTTCGGGCATCTGCGCCCTTTCTTCCTGGTCGTGACCCGTCTGGAGAGCTATAAGGGTCCACAGGTGGCTGTCTCCGCTTTTAAAAAGAAGAAGGGCGCTGCCGGGCTGGTTATTGTGGGTACCGGCAGCCGGTCCGAATACCTGCGCAAACTGGCGGGAGGTGACCCACATATATATTTTTTGAATTACGTGGCACCGGATAGGTTGGACTGGCTGTATCAGAATGCTGTGGCGCTGCTCGCCCCCTCGGTCTGGCCGGAGATGGGAAATCAGACGGTACTGCAGGCGGAATCCTGCGGAACCCCCGTTATCGCGGCCGGCAACGGGTGTTTGCCCGAGCTGGTCGAGGAACACGGAAGTGGAATCATCTTCCATGATGAGGCGGAGTTACTCCGGGCGATGGAGCGGATGGAAGACCCCGATGTGAGGTCCGGCTTTGTTCCCAAAGCTCAGGCGGCGTATCAAAACAATTATACTCCCCGCATCTTCCTGGACCGATACTATCGCCTGATTGAAGAATTGCGTTAATGCCGCCCCCCATGAGATAATCTTGCACAATCTGTTTTTCGGGGGATTTCAATAAAACTATTGAATAGGCAACATATTATAGGAATTAGGTGAACCAATCCCTATTCCCTAATCCCTATTCCCCAAATTATGAAGAAGAGAGTTCTCATCGTTTTTCTGGCTATCATTGTGGTAGGCGTCGGCGGACTGGTCTTCTTGCGTCCATTTTGGAAAAAAGACCGGCCAAATATTATCTTTCTTCTTCTGGATGCCCTCCGGGCCGACCATCTGGGATGTTACGGCTATAATCAGGGCACCTCGCCGGTGATTGACGCCGTGGCGGCAGAGGGCGCTCTCTTCCAGAATCATTTTGCCAACGGAACCTATACCCTGTCATCGGTTCCGACCTATTTCTATTCCCGTTATTTTATTAAATCCCTCTTTCCGGCCGACCGTCGCATCCCCCTCCAAACTCCGGGCAACCTGTTTCGAAAACTCGACGACGAGGCCGTCTCCATAGCTTCGGTCTTCAAGAAAAACGGATACCGGACGGCCATCTTCTCCGCCCACCCCTGGTTTATCAGAGGGTATGAGCTGATGAAGGACTTCGATGATTTCTACCGGGTCTCTGAACGCCGTTCCGCCCACGGCTCGGCCAGGAAGATCTTCGCCCGGATGACCGCCTGGATTGAGGAAAAGGGGGTGGGCGAAGAGCCGTTTTTTATCTACGCCCACCTGATGGATACACATTTTCCTCATGAGAGGAAGAAGGAAAGCGAGGAATATATCCAATCGGAAGCGGATTTCTCCCAGAGGTTCGACTGGCGTGGCTATCCCCGATCCCAGACCATCGGCGCGGGTGGTTTATGGCGGCTCCCCCCGGATTTCCCGGAAGAAGATCGGCAGTACCTCAACGCCATATATGACGGTGATGTCAAATATACCGACACGCAGCTGGGAGATTTTATCCGGTTTTTAAAAGAAGAGGGACTGTATGACGATACCCTCCTGGTGATAACCGCCGATCACGGCGAGCACCTGGGCGAGCATAACCTCACGGAACATGGGGGGCCGCCCTGGGATTCTGTTATCAGTATCCCTCTGATCATGAGGCTGCCGGGAAAGATCGACCCGGGAGGGAGGATGGTCGAGCTCACCGAGAACGTTGATATCCTGCCGACCATGGTTAGCCTGTTGGGTTTGAAGGTCCCGGCGGGGAAGAAGTTTGACGGAAGAGATTTTCTCCGCCGGAAAGGGCCCGGGGAGACCGCTCGGGAGTATGTTTTGACGGCGAATTCCATCCGCACGCCGCGCTTTAAGTATATGATAGATACCGCAGACGACTCCGAGTTTCTCTACGACCTGCAGACTGACCCGGGAGAAGAGAATAATCTGATCGAGCGGGAGCCTTCCCGGGCCGAGGAATTAAAGAAGACCATGAACAATCTCCTCTCAGTCTCCCGGG
>JAVCDH010000052.1 GCA_030765805.1 Candidatus Euphemobacter frigidus | reverse complement strand
ATACAGACATTAGGCAAAAAAAGAGATTCGGTCAAGAATTATTTTTTTACAAGCTCTCCATTTGCTATAATCCTTTGTCGTTTTGATACTTTTGGACGTCGATAGTCCTTATGTCAGAATTAGAGTACGTTATCCCGTTTATATATAGTGTGAAAATATTAATTATCCGGAAATTTTTCATATCAGCCTTTGTCCTGTTGATTATGGCAGGTAGTGGATGCGCCACGGCTCCGAACATCAAGGGATTCTTCGAGCGGGAGAGTGAGCGATTAAACCCGCCAGAACGCCGGATTCTGGTGGAGACCCTGCGCGTCCTCATTCTACTGGAAGATTACTGCGCGGCCCTGGAAGCGAGAGAGATAGAGGCGGTTCTTGCCTGTTATTCGCCCCACTACTCTTATTATGAGAAAGGTGTGGACTGGTTGAGAGACTGGATCAGAGAGAAGTACCTGGCGCCTTTTGATGAGGTCTCGGTATCCATGAGGGAGATCTCGCTTGAGTTTGTACAGAAAGATTCGGGTTCCTGGCTGCGGCAGGAAGACTTTGACTGGCTATCCGGACTCGGGGAAAGGCCGGTCTCCTTGCCTTCCTACCGGATAATTATCCATACCGGTTCCGGACCGGTAGAGATGTTTCTGGGAGATGACAACGGTCCGTCTTCGCATTCTCCGCGCCGTCCCGGCCCGGTCTCCGTCCCTCCTCCGGGCCCGGAACCGGGGACGCGGACGGTATCGGTGACTTCCTCCACCGATTCCGGGGTGGAGCGCCCTCTGGGGGAGTTATCATTCCAACTTCTGGTAAAAGGCCGCCTGGCCGGCTGCGGCGGTTCGGAGGTCTTCACCTGTTCAATGGAGGAGAAAGTGATTCTTCTGCTGGAGAAAGAAGAAGGCCGCTGGAAAATTATTTCTCAGTGGTAATCTTTATTTTTCCAGCATTAGGAAAGTAAGTCAAGCTAGTCAACAACGTCCCCTAATGAAGGCATAAAAGATGTTTGACAATATTCATGGAATCCGTTACAAGTGTTTCTTTTCATAGAATCAAGACGATGGATAAACTTGAGGAAATAGCCCGGAGGTTGGCGGAGATAGACGATCCGGAGCTTATGGAACGATTCTTCCGGGAGATTTTGACCCCGAAGGAGGTCAGGGATCTTTCATCACGGTGGGAGTTGGTAAAGCTTTTGGAAGAAGGGGTCAGCCAGCGGCGGATCGCCAAAGACCTGCATTTGAGCCTCTGCAAAATAACCAGGGGATCGAGAGAGCTGAAGAAAAGGAATTCGGCTCTCAAAAAAATCATCCGTGAGTTTATCGATTAAACAAAAAAAAGGAGGAGATCATGGAAAGGACTAAGTTTATTCTGGACGAAAAAGAGATACCGGATCACTGGTATAATATTCTGCCGGATTTGCCGGAACCATTGCCCCCGGTTTTGCATCCGGGCACGGGAGAGCCGGTAACCCCCGATGACCTGGCCCCCCTCTTCCCGATGGCTCTAATCATGCAGGAGTTCAGCCCCGAACGGTATATCGAGATACCGGAGGAAATTCGCGAGGTTTATCAATTATGGAGACCCACCACCCTGTTTCGGGCCCACCGGCTGGAGAAAGCACTCGATACCCCGGCCCGGATTTTCTATAAGTATGAAGGGACCAGCCCTCCCGGCAGTCACAAGCCCAACACGGCGGTAGCCCAAGCGTATTACAACAAAATGGAAGGTATTGAGCGGATAACTACCGAGACCGGGGCCGGTCAATGGGGGAGCGCACTGGCTTTCGGGGGGGCTTGCTTTGGAGTTGAGATTAAGGTTTATATGGTCAGGATCAGTTACGACCAGAAACCCTATCGCCGGGTGATGATGGAAACCTGGGGGGCGAAATGCGTGCCCAGTCCCAGCCCGGATACCAAAGTCGGAAGAGACATCCTGGCCGACGATCCCGAATGTACGGGGAGCCTGGGGATCGCCATCAGCGAAGCGGTGGAGGAAGCCGTCTCCCGCGACGATACCCATTATTCTTTAGGGAGTGTGCTCAACCATGTGCTTCTGCATCAGACAGTCAACGGTCTGGAGACGAAGAAGCTGATGGAAAAGGCGGGTTTCTACCCCGATATTATTGTGGGTTGCGTCGGCGGAGGGTCTAACTTCGCCGGCCTGTTCTTACCTTTTGTAAAGGATAAGATCGACGGAACCAGGCCCGACTTGCGGATTATTAATGTTGAACCTTTTGCCGCTCCCTCCCTGACCAAGGGATTATACGCTTATGATTTTGGCGACGAGGCGGGTCTTACTCCCCTTCTTAAGATGTACACTCTGGGTCACGGCTTTATTCCCGCGCCGATCCACGCCGGCGGATTGCGTTATCACGGAATGGCGCCCATTATCTGCCATCTCCATAAGCTGGGGCTGGTTGAAGCCAGGGCGGAGCATCAGCTTGGGACTTTCAAGGCGGGAATAACCTTTGCCCGCACGGAAGGAATTATCAGCGCCCCGGAGACCAATCACGCCATCCGGGCTACCATCGATGAGGCCCTGAAATGTAGAGAAGAAGGAGTCGCCAGGACAATTCTTCTGGCTCACAGCGGTCATGGACACGTCGATATGGCTGCCTATGATGATTATCTCGCGGGGAAACTTCATAATTATGAATACCCCGCGGAAAAGGTAAAGGAGGCGCTGGCTCACCTTCCCAAAGTCCCCGGGGCGGAAGAGAAGGGGGAGGGCCGTTAGGCATATATAAAATTTTTCAAAGAAAAATTTTATGAAAAAGTTGCTTTCCGGTAACGAAGCGGTAGCCCGGGGCGCCTGGGAGGCGGGGGTGGTCCTGGGAACCGGCTATCCCGGAACCCCCTCATCCGAGATTCTGGAGAACCTGAAGGAGTACGAGGGGGTCAGGGCGCAGTGGTGTGTGAATGAGAAGGTGGCCCTGGAAGTTGCTTCGGGGGCCAGTTGGGCCGGGGCGCGGGTCCTGGTGACGATGAAGCATGTGGGGCTGAACGTGGCGTCGGATCCCCTCTTTACGTTGGCTTATACCGGTGTGAAAGGCGGCCTGGTGATCGTGGTGGCCGATGATCCGGGGCTTCACAGCTCCCAGAATGAGCAGGATAGCCGCCATTACGCCCGGGCGGCCAAGCTCCCGATGCTGGAGCCCTCCGACAGCCGGGAAGCCCGGGAGATGGCAAAGCTGGCCTTCGAGATCAGTGAAGAGTTTGAGCTGCCGGTCCTCCTGCGCCTGACCACGCGTGTCTCTCATTCCCGGACTATAGTTGCTCCGGGAGAGCGCGGGGAGATATCCACTCCGTTTGCCTGTATTAAAGATCCGAAGAAGCGGGTCATGATTCCCGCTTATGCCCGGCTGCGCCATCGGGTCCTGGAAAAGAAGATGGAACGATTGATCCGGTACGCCGAAGACGCTCCCTGCAACCGGCTGGAAGAGGGGGGGGGAGAACCGGGAATTATCACCTCCGGCATATCTTATCAGTATTGCAAGGAAGTAGCGCCCGATGCTTCGTACCTGAAGCTGGGTATGGTCTATCCACTGCCGATAGGTACCATTGAAAACTTTGTCCGCAGCTCGGAGAAAGTTTTTATAGTGGAAGAACTCGATCGGTTCCTGGAGACTGAGATAAAAGCAATGGGGATGGAGGTGACCGGGAAGCGGCCGGAGTATTGTCTGGGGGAATTAAATCCCGACCGGATCGAGGCTCTGCTCCGAGAGAAATCTGAATCAACCTCGTCCTCGCCCCCGATCCCGGTGCGGCCGCCGGTGATGTGCGCCGGTTGCCCACATCGGGGGGTATTTATGGTATTGCGGAAGCTGAAATTATTTGTGACCGGGGATATCGGGTGCTACACGCTGGGAACGCTCCCCCCGCTCTCCGCGCTCGATACCTGTCTCTGCATGGGAGCGGGGGTAGGTCAGTCCGAAGGATTCAGGACGGTACTCCCTGCCGAGGACCGGGAGCAGGTGGTCGCGGTGATCGGGGACTCCACGTTTATCCATTCCGGGATCACCGGCTTGATCGATATCGTTTATAACGGAAACGGGGGGGTGGTGATCATCCTGGATAATCGGACCACAGCCATGACGGGACGGCAGCCCCACCCGGCGATGGGTGTCACACTGCGCGGAGAAGAGACGACCGCGACCAATCTGGAAGAGGTCTGCCGGGCTGTCGGGGTCCGCCGGGTTAGAGTGATGAACCCACATGACCTCCAGGGGATGGAGGATTTCCTAAAGGAGTCTCTCCCGCTGGTTGAGCCTTCGGTCATGATTGCCCGGGCCCCCTGTGTCCTCCTCACCCGGGGAGAGGAACCGCGCCCGTATCGGGTCGATCTCGATACCTGTGTGGCATGTGAGCAGTGTCTTCAGACAGGTTGCCCGGCACTGGTCAAACTCCCGGACGGGAAGGTCCGGATCGAGGGCTTCCTCTGTACCGGTTGCGGGGTCTGCGCGCAAGTCTGCCCGGTTGAGGCGATCGGGGAATATATTAGACAGGATGAACCCCGATAAATCGGGGTAGAATATGCCGAAGATTATATTTTTTAAATCCGGTATATTCTGTTAATCCTGTCAAAAAAATATGCCAGAGAAGGCAACAAGTATAATCTTAACCGGTGTCGGCGGCCAGGGGGTGTTACTTGCCGCCCGGATCCTCTCCGAAGCGGCGCTCCGTTCCGGGCTGGATGTTAAGAGCAGCGAGGTACACGGGATGTCCCAGCGGGGGGGGAGTGTCCTGGCCCAGGTCCGCTTTGGTCCCCGGGTATATTCTCCTCTGACCCCGAAAGGAACCGGCGATTACCTGCTTGCTCTGGAAGAACTGGAGGCGCTGCGGTATTGTGCTCTGCTCAAAAAAAACAGCCGGATTATGATGCAGCGGTGCCGGATTCTTCCTTCCCCGGTTATCGCGGGTTTCACTCCTTACCCGGAAGATAGTGTTGCTCTTCTGAGAGAAGAAGGGTATCGAGTTTCTCTGATGAATGAAGATGAGGTTGGGACTTCGGGGAGCGCCCGGTTTGCCAATGTCTTTCTTCTGGGGATGCTTGCTTGCCACCTCCAGTTCTCCCCGGAGGTCTGGAGAGAGGTGGTGCTCAATGCCGTTCCGGAACGATTCCGGGAACAGAATCGGCAGGCGTTTGAGAAGGGGAGAACCATACTATAACCGGAATCTGATCGGAAAGGATAATGTTTGACATCTACCGGGGTTATTTTATTCTTAGAGGTTGAGAACAGAAGAGGGTGAAGTGCTATGATCTGGAATGAACAAATCGAATATTTGCCGCCGGAAAAGATGGAGCGGCTGCAGTCGGAACGTCTCCGGAAGCTGGTGAAATATGTTCTGAATAACTCCATATTCTATCGGAACCTATTTAAAGAAGCCGGTATTTCCGCCCGGGATATTAAGCATATCTCCGATCTGAAGAAACTTCCTTTTACCCGGAAGGCTGATCTCCGGGATAATTATCCCTTCCAGATGTTTTGCGTCCCACTGCGGGAGGTGGTGGAGATCCACGCGTCCAGCGGGACGACCGGTAACCCGACCGTTGTGGCTTATACAAAGAACGACATCAAGCTCTGGTCGGAAGTCATGGCCCGGACGCTCGCCATCGCCGGCGCGACCCCGGATGACATCGTTCAGAACGCTTATGGATACGGTCTTTTTACCGGCGGTCTGGGGGTCCACTACGGGGCACTGGAACTGGGTGCCAGCGTCATCCCCATGTCATCGGGGGGGACTAAACGGCAGTTGAAAATTATGCGGGACTTTAAGTCCACTGTCTTAACCTGCACTCCCAGTTACGCCCTCTTCATGGCGGAGGAAGCCCGGGAGATGGATATCAACCCCCGGGAGTCATCACTCCGGATCGGTGTCCTGGGGGCTGAGCCCTGGAGTGACGGATTGAGGAGGGAGATCGAGGCCGCCTGGGGGATGACCGCGCTTGATGTCTACGGGCTCTCCGAGATAATCGGCCCGGGGGTCGCTCAGGAATGCCCCGAAAAGACCGGTCTTCATATTTATAGTGATGTATTTTTTCCGGAAGTTATCGATCCTGAGACAGGGGAACCGGTGGAAGAGGGCGAAGATGGGGAACTTGTGATCACCACCTTAACCAAGGAGGCGATCCCGTTGATCCGCTACCGGATCGGCGACATTGTTAATATCAACTACGAGCGGTGTTCCTGCGGCCGGACACTTCCCCGGATCAGCAAGATCAAAGGAAGGACAGACGACATGCTGATCATCCGGGGGATCAATGTATTTCCCTCCCAGATCGAGTCGGTTCTCCTGGAGGTGGAAGGGGCCCAACCTCATTACCTGCTGGTGGTCGATCGGGTCAAAGGACTCGATACTCTGGAAATTCAGGTGGAAGTCGGCGAGGAAGTCTTTTCCGATGAGATCAGAAAGCTCCAGCAACTGAGTGAGAAGATCAAAAAGGAGATCGAGAGCGTCTTGGCATTGTCGGTTGAAGTCAAACTGGTCGAACCCAAGACAATTGAGAGGAGCATGGGGAAGGCAAAGAGAGTTATTGATAAGCGAAAAAAATAAAGCGGAGGAAAATTTTCTATGAAAGTCCAGCAATTATCCATATTTCTGGAAAACCGAGCCGGTCGGCTGGCTGAGGTCACGGAGTTACTAGGGAAGGCGGAGATAAATATCCGGGCGCTCTCCTTGGCGGACACCTCGGATTTCGGTATTTTGAGAGTTGTCGTGAACAAACCGGAGAAAGCCGTGCGGATCCTGGAAGAGAACGGTTTTACCGTTGCCGGGACCGAGGTCCTGGTCGTCGAAATCGATGATAAACCGGGAGGGTTGGCCCGGGTTCTGAAAATTCTCAATGCCCGGGATATTAATGTTGAGTATATGTATGCTTTCATGGAGAAGCTGACCGACCGGGCTCTGCTTATCTTCCGGATCGAGGATATGGAGGGGGCGATCGAGTTGCTCCGGGACAAGGGAATAAAAATCTTAACGAAAAAGGAGGTGAGTTCGATTTAAGTATAAACAAACTTCTTCGGAATTAATTAAAAAGGAGGCAAGAATGAAAAAGTTATTTTTAGCGGGAGTTAGTCTGATTCTGGGATTGGGCATCTTGATCGGGTCCCTGGACGCGGCCGATGAAGCAAAGCAGGAGCCGGCGAAGCTGGAGAGGTATAAAGTGGGAGCACTCTTCGCGATCACCGGTCCGGCTTCCTGGCTGGGTGAACCGGAAAGGAATACTGTCTTGATGATTGAGGAAGAAGTGAATAAAAGTGGTGGAATCAATGGCCACCCCTTAAAGTTAATCATTGAGGATACAGTGGGTGATGGGACCAAGACGGTCAACGCCGCCAAGAAGCTGATCGCGAGCGATAAAGTCTGCGCCATTATCGGGCCATCCCGGAGTGGTTGTACCATGGCCATCGTCCCGATTGTTCAGGCAGCCGAGATTCCTCTTATCTCCTGTGCCGCCGCCGAGGCTATCGTCATTGCCCCGGACGGGAAACAGAATAAGTGGGTATTCAAGACTCCTCAGAAAGACAGCCACGCCGCCGAGAAGATATTCGAGCATATGAAAGCCAATGGGATCAAGCGGATCGCCCTCCTGACCGGAACCACCGGCTTCGGGGCTCAGGGCAGAGAACAGTTGAAGAAATTGGCTCCAGTCTGGGGAATGGAGATCGTGGCAGATGAGACTTACGGCCCCAAAGACTCCGATATGACGGTCCAGTTGACCAAGATCAAAGCGAAGAATACCCAGGCCATAATAAACTGGTCGATCGTCCCCGCGCAGGCCATCGTCTGCAAGAATATGAAACAACTGGGGATCGAACTTCCTCTTTATCAGAGTCACGGATTCGGGAATATTAAGTATGTGCAGGTGGCGGGAGGAGCGGCCGAGGGCACTATCTTCCCCTGTGGCCGTCTCCTGGTAGTGGAATCTCTGCCGAATGATCATCCTCAGAAAAAGGTTCTGGCCCGGTATAAGAAAGATTATGAAGATAGGTTCAATGAGAACGTCAGTACCTTCGGCGGTCATGCCTACGACGCCCTCTGGCTGGTCATAGAAGCCTTAAAAGAAGTGGGACCCGACCGGGAGAAGATCCGGGATTACCTGGAGGGGAAAAAAGGTTTTGTGGGGACCGGGGGAGTCTTTATGTTCACTCCTGATGACCATAACGGGCTTACCCGGGAAGCATTTGAGATCCTCACCGTCAAGGACGGCAAGTTTGACGTTCTGGAGAAGTAGTGATATATCAATCGGCGGGGGTTAAACCCGGAGAAAAACTCTCCGGGTTTAACCCCCGTTTTCCTCCCGCTCACGATCCACAGCGTACCATCGTTATATCATTATGACACTGGGCAGCCAGATCTTACAGTACATTATCAGTGGGATCTCGATCGGCAGCATCTACGCTCTGGTGGCTCTTGGTTTTAACATCATCTATAATACCACCGGGATAATTAACTTTGCCCAGGGCGAGTTTGTCATGCTGGGAGGGATAACGGCCGCCTCCCTGGTGACGATTTTTCATGTTCCCATCTTGATCGCGTTTCTGGCGGCAGTGATTATCGTGACTGCCGCAGGGGCCTTTTTCGAACGACTGGCGATCCATCCTCTCAAGAATCCCTCCGTTATCACGCTCATCATCATCACCATCGCGGGCTCCATTCTCTTGAAAGGGATCGCCATGTTTATCTGGGGAAAGGATACCTACTTCTTACCATCTTTTAGCGGGGATCGCCCGATTCATTTCCTGGGGGCCGCCATTCTCCCCCAGACCGTCTGGATTCTGGGGATCACCGGCCTGGTTGTTATCCTGCTCAGCGCATTCTTCAAGTTTACCCTGGCCGGCAAAGCGATGCGGGCGGTAGCTTCCAACCGGATGGCGGCCTCACTGGTCGGGATTAATGTGAAGAAGATGGTCCTCTTCTCATTCGCTCTCAGCGCGGCGGTCGGAGCCGTCGGGGGCATCATCATCGCCCCGATCGCTCTGATGGATTATGATAAGGGGGCGATATTTGCTTTAAAAGGATTCGCGGTCGCCGCCCTGGGCGGGATCGGGAATTTCGGCGGTGCGATCGCGGCCGGCTTGATTCTGGGGATCCTGGAAGCGCTGGGGGCGGGCCTGATCTCCTCTCATTACAAAGACGCGATAGCTCTGATGGTATTGCTCCTGGTTCTCTTCCTGAAGCCCTCCGGAATATTCGGTTCCGCTCAGGAGAGCCGCTTGAAGAAATTTTAATCCGATGATTAAAAGCAATTATCTGGCATTATTGATCCTGGCTCTGGTGCTGGCGTTCATACCGCTGGCGATCAGTAACGTCTATTATCTGGGAATCCTGATCTTTGTCGGGATCAACAGCCTGATAACTATCGGACTGAGCTTGCTGATGGGTTACGCGGGCCAGATCTCACTGGGACACGCCGCCTTTTTCGGTCTGGGGGCTTACCTTTCCGGGGTGTTGTCCACCCGCCTGGCTGTCCCCCCGGTCTCGGCCCTCCTGCTCGCCGCCCTCTTTACCGCCCTGGTCGCGTTATTGATCGGTCTCCCTACCTTGAGGTTGAAAGGACACTATCTGGCCATGGCTACCCTGGGCTTCGGGCAGATCGTTTATATAGTTTTTAATGCCTGGGTGGAAATGACCGGCGGGCCGTCCGGATTCGGAAATATCCCGCGCCTCCGGATCGGGGGGGTGGTCTTCGATACCGATTTGAAATATTTTTATCTGGTCTGGGGCCTGGTTGTGGTCGGGCTCTTCTTCGCCGTCAACATCATTCATTCCCGGGTGGGAAGAGCCCTCCGGACGATGCATACCAGCGAGGTCGCCGCCGGCACGCTGGGAATAAACACGGTCCGGTATAAGATTCAGATCTTTGTCATCAGCGCCGTTTATGCCAGCGTGGCCGGAAGTCTCTACGCTTACTTTGTGACTTTTTTAAGCCCGGGGACCTTCGGGATCTCCTTCTCCATCCTGCTCGTCACCATGGTGGTCTTCGGCGGCCGCTTCAGTGTCTGGGGGGCGCTTCTCGGCACAGCGGTCCTCTCAATCCTTCCCGAGTCGTTGAGGATAATCAAGGATTACGATGTCCTGGTTTATGGCGCGGTATTACTTTTGGTAATGATCTTCTTCCCCGAGGGACTGGTCGGTTTGATCGGACGAGTGTTCCGGCCTCGGTCTCTCCCGGAGAAACTGAGAACCTAATATTTTTAAGTTGGAACTGGTTATGCCCTTATTGGAAGTAATCAATCTGGAGAAACATTTTGGGGGTCTGACGGCGATCAACCGGGTGACTTTCTCCATCCAGCCTGGTCAGATCAAGGCGATTATCGGTCCCAACGGCGCCGGCAAGACCACGCTCTTTAATGTTCTAACCGGTGTGGTACCGCCTGATGGTGGCGAGATCAGATTCCGTGATGGTGATATTACCGGGTGGAAATCCCATTTGATCGCGTCCCGGGGAATAGCCCGGACCTTCCAGATAATCAAGATCTTCGGGGATATGACGGTTCTCGAGAATGTGATGACCGGTTGCCACCTTAAATCAAAGACCGGTCTCCTGAGCGCCGCCTTCCATTTACTACCCGTCTGGAGGGAGGAGCGGGAGATCGCGGAGAAATCAATCCGGATCTTACGGGAGGTGGGCCTGGAGGATCGAGCCCAGGCCCGGGCCGGGAACCTTCCGCTGGGTATGCAGCGGCTGCTGGAGATCGGGCGGGCTCTAGCTTCCGAACCATCCCTGATCCTGCTGGATGAACCGGTTGCCGGTCTGAGCGGCCCGGAAACACGGGAATTGGCGCATCTGATCCGCCGGATACGGGATGGGGGGACGACTGTTCTTCTGGTGGACCACGACATGAGCCTGATCATGGATATCTCCGATGAAGTACTCGTATTAGATTACGGATGTAAGATCGCCGAAGGGTCGCCTCGAGAGATTCAGAACGATGAGAAGGTGATCGCGGCTTATCTGGGGGAGGAGATGGACTGAACATGGATTCGGAAGTTTTATTGACGATCAGGAATCTGGACGCCTATTATGGTCAGGCGCAGGCGTTGAGGAACGTCTCTCTCCATGTGAATAGCGGAGAGATCGTCACCTTAATAGGTGCCAACGGCGCGGGCAAGACCACCCTCCTGAACTCGATTGCGGGGGTGCTGAATTCGATATCGGGGAAGATTTTCTTTGAGGAAGAGGATATTGCCGGGCTGCCGTCGGAGAAGGTTGTGGCCCGGGGTTTGTCACTGGTTCCGGAGGGGCGGCAGGTCTTCTCGCCGCTTACCGTCCTGGACAATCTTTTCCTGGGGGCATATCTCAGGCACGGCCGGAAGAGCAAGGAAAAAATCGAGGAGGATCTGCAGAAGATCTGGGGAATCTTCCCCGTTCTGAAGGAACGGATGAATGGTTATGCCGGAACCCTCTCCGGAGGGGAACAGCAGATGCTGGCGGTCAGCCGGGCCCTGATGGCCCGCCCGAGGCTGCTGCTTCTGGATGAGCCATCCATGGGTCTCGCCCCCTTGATGGTAAAAGAGATATTCCGGCATATCGCCGAGCTTCCCCGGCAGGGAACCACCGTTCTTCTGGTGGAACAGAACGCCCGGGCCGCTTTTGAAGTTGCCGGGCGGGGCTATGTTCTGGAGACCGGCCGGATCGTTCTCCAGGGCTCTATTACGGAACTCCTGGACAATAAAGAGATAAAGAGGGCTTACCTGGGAAAGGGGTACCGGGAAGTGTGGGAGTAACATAAAATATAGATTGGAGACAGGATATGACTATCTGGAATAAAAAGTTTGAGTGTATCTCTCCCGGAGAACTGGAGCAGTTACAACTGGAGAGGTTGCAGTCCACCCTCAACCGGGTCTCCCGGAATGTCGTCTTCTATCAAAAAATATTTGAAAGAGAGGGGATTATCCCGGAGCGGATCCGGGAGCTTTCCGACCTGCGGAGAATTCCCTTCACCAGTCGCCGGACCCTGAGGGCGGCTTATCCTTACGACATGTTCGCCGTCCCGTTGCGGGAGGTGGTACGGCTCCAGACCTCATCGGGAACCACCCAGGAGCCGATTGTGGTGGGATATACCCGCAATGATGTGGAGCACTGGACCGAGTTGGTGGCTCGCGTCTTGACCGGAGCCGGGATCAATCGCGATGATGTCATCCAGATATCGTTTGATTACGGTCTCTTCCCCGGCGCTCTGGGGATGCATTACGGAGCGGAGGCGGTCGGGGCTTCCGTCATCCCGGCTTCCACCGCCGGTTCAAGGCGCCAGATCACGGTTATGAGGGATTTTCGCTCGACTGTCTTAATAGCTGCCCCCGGTTATGGCCTCCGCCTGGCCCGCATGATCCGGGAGATGAAGATCAATCCTCAGGATCTGTTCTTGAGAGTGGGATTGTTTGGAGCGGAGACCTGGTCGGAGAATCTCCGCCGGGAACTGGAAGAGAGGCTGCGGATCAAGGCCTACGATTTTTACGGCCTGAGCGAACTCTTTAACCCCGGAGTAGCCAGTGAATGTGAGGCTCAGAACGGTCTTCATATCTTTGAGGACCATTTCATCCCGGAGATCATCGATCCTGGGACCGGCCGTCCGCTGGATTTTGGAGAGGAGGGAGAACTGGTATTAACCAGTATCACTAAAGAAGCTTTTCCTTTGATCCGGTATCGAACCGGTGATATTACCACCCTGATCAAAGGAAAATGTTCTTGCGGACGTACCCTGGTCCGGATGGCCCGAGTTAAAGGCCGGACCGACGACATGTTCTCAGTTCTGGGAGTGAGCGTCTTCCCTTCCCAGGTAGAAGAGATCCTGACCCGGATCGAAGGAACGGAGCCGCATTTTCAGATCCGGATCGATCGGGAGGCCGATCGAGAGGTAGTAAAGCTCCTGGTTGAGATCTCACCCGAGATCTTCTCCGACGAGATGAAGAAGATGCAGAAATTAAAGCGGGAGATTAAAGGGGAAATATATAAATTGCTGGATCTGGAAGTTGAGGTAAAGCTGGTGGAACCCGGAGCTTTGATTGGCCGGGGGGAGGGGGTGAGGAGAGTGATCGATAATCGAAATAGAGGGTAACTTATGTACTGGTCGGAAGAGATTGAAACCATTGGCCGTAAGGAACTGGAAAAACTTCAGCTCCGGCGTCTCCGAACCTCCCTCCGGAGGGCGGCATCTTCCCGGTTCTACCGGGAACTTTTTCAGAATGCCGCGATCAAGCCGGAGGAGATCCGGTCACTGAAAGACCTGACCCGGTTACCCTTCACCACCAAGGCCGATCTGAGACATTCCTATCCCGGGGGAATGCTGGCGGTGGATCCGGAAAAGGTGGTCAGGATACACGCTTCTTCCGGGACCACCGGTCAGTCCACCGTGGTGTATCATACCGCTCACGATCTAGACGGGTGGACCGACCTGGTTACTCGGTGCCTGGTGATGGCCGGATGTACGCCCCGGGATATTTTTCAGAATATGATGAGTTACGGTCTCTTTACCGGCGGACTGGGACTGCATTATGGAGCGGAGCGGTTGGGGATGATGGTCATACCGGTCGGGGGGGGAAATACAGATCGTCAGATCCAATTCTTCCGGGATTTCGGGACCACGGTCATTCATATTACTCCCAGTTACGCTCTTCATCTCAACGATGTGATCAAGGATATGGGCCTGAGCCACCGGGACTTTAAGCTCCGTCTGCTTATCTTCGGGGCGGAGCCTTATTCCGAAGCCACCCGGGCAAAGATCGTGGAGGCGTACCGGGTTGATACCTATAATTGTTATGGCCTTTCCGAGATGAACGGACCGGGGGTGGCCTTCGAGTGCGGGGCCAGCGACGGGATGCACGTCTGGGAGGATAATTATATCGTGGAGGTGATAGACCCGGAGAGCGGGGAGTCACTCCCTCCGGGGAAGATCGGCGAGGTTGTTCTCACCACACTGAACCGGGAGGCGATGCCGCTGATCCGTTATCGAACCCGGGATCTGGCTTTTCTTTATGAAGATACCAGCTGCCCCTGCGGGAGAAATTTTCGGCGACTCTCCCGGATTGTCGGCCGGGCCGATGATATGTTGATAGTTCGGGGGGTTAATGTATTCCCCAGCCAGGTCGAGCAGGTCTTGATGAAGTTGCCGGAGGTAGGGACGAATTATCAGCTTCTGCTGGACCGGGTGGAGAACCTCGACCGGATGACGGTCCGGGTGGAGATAAGCGGACGGATGTTTCATGGGGAGGTGGGTGAACTGAGGGCGCTGCGGAAGAAGATTCAACATGAGCTGAAAGAGCAGATCCTGCTGACAACCGAGGTGGAACTTATGGAACCGGGGGCCCTTCCGCCCAGCCGGGGCAAAGCGAAACGGGTCATAGATAACCGGGAGATATAACAGGGAAGTGAGTCAAAGTGACTAAAGTGAACTAAAGTGTGAAGTGAGCTGCCGACTTCGCCAAAGTAGCCTCAGGCTACGACGGCTGAAAAAGTGAACTAAAGTGACTAAAGTGAACTAAAGTGACTATTTTACGGAGTAAAAATTATGCCGCATCAAGTAGCTGTATTTTTAGAAAACAAGCCGGGCAAACTGGAACGGGTGACCGGACTTTTGGCCGGAGCGGGGATCAATATTCGGGCGATAACCATTGCCGATAGCGGGGATTTTGGGGTATTGAAATTACTGGTTGACAAGCCGGCGATAACCTGTAATATCTTGGCCCAAAATGGATTGGTCGCTACAGTCAGGAGGGTGGTGGCGATGAAGATCCCGGATAAGCCGGGTGGTCTCTTAAATATCGCCCGGATCCTGACCCGGCAGAAGATCAATATCGATGACGCTTATGGGTTTGTCCTGAAGAGTGGCGAGACGGCGGTATTTGTTATTCAGGTGAAAGATCCCGATACCGCGGCCGATCTGCTGAAAGCGGAAGGGATACAATTGCTGGGGGACAACGACCTTTATTTTCTTTAACCTACCCTAATTTGGGTGTGGTTAAATTTACATATATCGGTATAAACGACGAAAAAGAAAAGGAGAAGAGATGATGAAAAAAGCCATATTGGCTATAGGGTTGGCGGTCTTGATCCTGCCGGTCCCCCTCCGGGCGGGCTTGCTGGAGAAAGACGTCATCCAATCGGACTGGTTTAAGGTTGGGGGTGACTTCCGGATTCGAGAGGTCGGGTTCAATAACATTATTGTCTGGAACAGCGATAATAAGGCCGATCAGCAGCACTTCTGGCGGCTCCGGACCCGGCTCTATTTCCAGGCCGACCCGATGGAGGAGCTTACCCTCTACAGCCGGTTCGTCAATGAGTGGCGGTATTACGCCAAACCGAAGAACCGGGAGCACCCGCTCCGGGATGAGATATTGCTTGACAATGCCTATCTCAATATTAAAGGAGTTGGTGATATCCCGCTTGTTCTTAAGGCCGGCCGGCAGGACCTGATCTACGGGGAAGGTTTTATTATTCTGGACGGCACCCCTCTGGACGGATCCCGGACCATCTTCTGCGACGGTGGTAAGATAACCCTGGACCTGGATCAGACGACCGTGGATTTCCTGGCTCTCTATAACACCGGGAAACAGTGGTTCGCCATCAATAAGAACACCGACCCTCTTGGCGGTGGAGACTCGGAACGGCTGGACAGCCAGACAATCGGGGTCTTCGGCGCTTATCTGACCAACAAAAGCCTGATCGAGAAGCAGAAGCTGGAAGCTTATTATCTTTACAAGCATGGCCTGACCAGTGAGGTCGATCCCGAAAAGTGGCCCAATAACGATATCAACGTGATCGGGGCCCGCCTCTCCGGCCCGGTCAATGACCGGATCAAGTACGCCGGTGAGGCGACTCTCCAGTTAGGGGAATATGGGGACAATTCGATGACCGCCTTCGGCGGTTACGCCCATGGTACCTACACACTGATCGACGTCTCGATCAAGCCCGCGCTCACACTGGAATACGTCTATCTCTCCGGGGATAACCCGAATAAGCAGAACTACAAAGGTTGGGACCCGGTGCTGGCCCGCTGGCCCAAGTGGAGCGAGCTTTATATCTATTCACAGATTCCGGAGAAGGACATTGCCTACTGGACGAACATGCAGATCTACCGGGCCAAGCTCTCGGCCCGGCCGATCGATAAAATGTCGGTCAACCTGGTCTACCAGTATCTGCGGGCCAACAATGCCGGCCCGGGAACCGGTGTCTTCGGCAACGGCAAGGATCGGGGTCAGAACCCCCAGTTTATCCTCAAGTACGCCTTCAACGACTGGTTGAGCGGCCATCTCTGGGGTGAATATTTCATGCCGGGCAACTTCTATTCCGGCGATGACGCCGGGTTCTTCGCCCGCTGGCAGCTGATGGCTAAATTCTAATCAGAGATTAGAATTTAATGTATAAACCGCGGATTAAGCGGATTTAGCGCCCATCCCCGATTGAATCAATCGGGGGGCTGACGGAGTTTTTTTCTAATCCGCGTAATCCGTTTAATCCGCGGTTAAATTTGTTTTAGAGAGAAAGGAGAGATAAAATATGAGAAAAACAATCTTGACCATAGCCTTGATTGCCGGTCTGGCTCTTCCCGCCCAGCTTCTCGCGGGCCACTCATCGGCCATCCTGGGGGCGGAAGGTTACTTCGCCGGCGCGCTACCGCCGCCCGGGGCTCATTTTATTAACTATCTGATGTACTATCACGCCGGGGAATTGAATGATCACAAGGGAGATAAAAAGTCCATGGATTTTCAGGCCGATGTGGCGGCCGAAGTCCTCCGGGGGATATATATATCCGACATTAAAATCTTGGGAGCCAACCTGGGATGGCATTTGATTGTTCCCCTGGCTTACATGGAGATGGAGATTAAAGACGTTCCGGCACCAAGGGTTATCGATGATTCTCGGGCCAGTATCGGAGATATTGACTTCTCTCCCTTTCTGCTCGGCTGGCATACTGAACTTTTTCACGTCGTGGTCGGATTGGATATAATCGCTCCTACTGGCCAGTATAACAGAAAACACTTCCCGGTCAATATCGGAAACAATCACTGGACCTTTGAGCCTGCCCTGGCGGTGAGTATGATCCATCCTTCAGGGGTCTCCGCCAGTGTTAAGCTGATGTATGACATTCACACCAAAAACACTGATGGGGTTAATCCAGACAACGGCGCAAAAGCTGATTATTTAACTGGCCAGCAGTTCCATCTTGACTACAACGCCGGTTATATGATCGTGGACAACTTTCGGCTTGGTGTCTGCGGTTATTACCTAATTGGCCTTCAGGACGACAAACTGGACGGAACAAAAGTCTCGGACTCAAAAGAGCAGGTTCTGGCGGTAGGTCCATCCGCCATGTACAGCTTCAACCCTGGCCTTCACCTGGTGGCCAAAGTTCAGTTCGAGACGTTGGCGGAAAATCGCTCCGAAGGAACCAAAGGTTGGCTCAAGCTGATCTATAGTTTTTAGGTTATGTTACCGGAAGCGGTGATCGCCTCCCCTCGAACTGCGATTCGCGGGGGGGCGATTTTTTATATTGACATAGCCCTGGCGTTGAATATAGGGTTTTCTTTTTTAATCCGTATCCAACGGAAAAACGGAATATATCAAATCAACAACCAACAGGGAGTATTGAATATGATCACCCGCAGAATGAAAGGTAAGGATTTTATCAGTCTGATGGATTACAGCCGGGAGGAATTGGAGACCATTCTCGAAGTGGCTGCTTATTTAAAGCTTCAGAACGCTATCGGGCAGCCCCATGAGCTTCTGAAAGGCAAGAACCTGGGGATGCTATTTGCCTCCCCCTCCACCCGGACGCGCCTTTCTTTTTCTACCGGGATTGACCAACTGGGCGGCAACGGCCAGGTATATAATCCCCAGGAATTGCAATTGGCTCACAAGGAGACCTGGAAGGATACCGGCGAGATGATCTCCCGCTTTCTGGATGGGTTCGCGATCCGTCTCTATAATCTGAAGACCCAGATGGGGGCGGAGACCTATGAGTATGGGGATGCTCGCAAAGTTCTGCGCGGCCTGGCGGAGACCGCCCGGATCCCGATCATTAATATGCTGGATGACAAAGAGCATCCCTGCCAGATCATGGGTGATATTCTTACCATGGTGGAAAAGTTCGGTGTGGACTATAAAAAGAAGAAGGTGGTAATGGGTTGGGCTTACGACGACCGGGCCAAATCCCCGGGAGTGCCGCAGACCATGGCCATCGCCGGTGGTATTCTGGGTATGAATATTACCTTGGCTTATCCGCCGGAAGAAGGATGTTATGACATCGATCCCGAGTATCTGGCTTTTGCTAAGAAGGCCGCCCAGGCATTGGGGGGATCGATAACCGTGGAGAACGATATCTGGAAGGCCTCTGAGGGAGCCGATGTTATCTACTGCAAGAGCTGGGCGCGGCAGCCCGACGTTCACGCAAAGAAAGGCCCGCAATACGCCGAAGACTGGTGCATCTCTCACAAACATTTTGAGAAAGCAAACCCGCAGGCCGTCTATATGCACTGCCTCCCTGCCAAGCGTAATAAGGAGGTCACGGATGCCCTGATTGATGATCCGGCGATCTCCATCGTTAACGACGAAGCGGAGAACCGGCTTCATGCGCAGAAGGCCATTATGGCCCTGACCATGTAATCACTACCTAAGGTACCGAATATGAATAAGGGAAAAAGGGCGCTGGTCACCGGTGGCGCCGGTTTTTTAGGCTCCCATCTCTGTGACTACCTCCTCGGGAAGGGATTATCCGTAGTCTGTATGGATAACCTGGTCACGGGATCACTGGGGAATATCGAGCATCTGGCCGGCAATCAGAACTTCAAGTTCATCAAGCAGGATGTGACCGAGTATCTCTACCTCCCGGGTTCGCTGGATTTTATCTTCCACTTTGCTTCGCCGGCCAGCCCGATTGATTACCTTGAGTTACCGATCCAGACGCTCAAAGTCGGCTCTCTCGGAACCCATAAAACTCTCGGCCTGGCCAAGGCCAAAGAAGCTACCTTTTTGCTTGCTTCCACCTCTGAAGTCTATGGAGATCCGCTGGTTCATCCACAGAAAGAAAATTACTGGGGAAATGTCAACCCGATTGGCCCCCGCGGTGTTTATGATGAAGCGAAAAGATTTGCCGAAGCCCTGACGATGGCCTATCATCGTTATCATGGAGTCGATACCCGGATCATTCGGATATTCAATACTTATGGGCCCCGGATGAGGGCTCACGACGGCCGGGTGGTCCCGGCCTTCATCTGCCAGGCTCTGGAGGGAGAACCTCTCACTGTTTTTGGAGATGGCTCTCAGACCAGGAGTTTCTGCTATGTAGCCGATCTGATCGACGGCATCTTCAAGCTGGCGGTATCCTCGGTGACTGAACCCGTTAACATCGGAAATCCCCATGAGATGACCATCCGGCAGTTCGCCGAGTTGATTATCCGTTTGACCTCCAGTTCCAGCCGGCTCGAGTATCGCTCCCTCCCGGTCGATGATCCCAAGACCCGCCAGCCCGATATCTCAAAGGCGAAAGAGGTCCTGGATTGGGAGCCCCGGGTTAAGCTGGAAGATGGATTAAAAGAGACTATTGAGTGGTTCCGTAATAAAAGTTTTGGCCCCTCGCCCCAATGAAGTCAGGGGAGCAAAAATTTAGTTGAGAGGTATGTTTTAATGAATCTAACCTGCAGGTTGAAAATCTATCTGGTAGCGGTTGCGGCACTGTTCCTTCTTCCGTTGGCTGCCTTTAGCGGTGAGGAAAAGAACGCCGGATCGGCTGAACCGGAGGCCACTCCGGCCCGGAGTGTCTATGAAAATCTCGAGCTCTTTACCCGGGTAATGGAGATCGTAAACGAGAAATATGTAGATGATATCAACCGGCAGAAGCTGATCTACGGGGCGCTCCAGGGGATGATGAAGTCGCTGGATGATTACAGCCAGTTTATGGAGCCCGACATCTACAAGGAGATGAAGGTCGAGACCAAAGGCGAGTTTGGAGGGATCGGTATTGAGATTACTCTCCGCGACGGCATCCTCACCATCATCTCTCCGATCGAGGATACCCCCGCCAGTCGGGTCGGCCTTCATCCGGGTGATAAGATCGTTAAGATTGAGGGAGAATCGACCAAGGACATCACGCTGATGGAGGCGGTCAAGAAACTGCGTGGGAAACCCAGTGAAGAAGTTACCATCACCATCCTGCGCCACGGCGAGAGGAAGTTCCTGGACTTCACGATTGTCCGCGACAAGATCAAGATCGAGAGTGTTAAAGAGACCCGGATGCTGAACGACGAGATCGGCTATATCCGTCTGGTACGGTTCCAGGAGAACACGATGAAGGAGTTTAACGAAGCCCTGGAGGAACTGGAGGAGGCGGGAATTAAGGCCCTGGTACTGGATCTCCGCTGGAACCCGGGTGGTCTCCTCAGTTCGGCGATCTCGGTAGCGGACCGGTTTCTGAAGGAAGGGCAGCTTATCGTCGAGACCCGGGGCCGGGATGGAGAGGTGGAGATGGAAGCCCGGGCCACCGGGCGGGAAGTTCTCCCCAATCTTCCGATGGCCATCCTGATTAATAAGGGCAGTGCCAGTGGTTCGGAGATCGTGGCCGGAGCGTTGCGGGATAACTACCGGGCGGTCCTGGTTGGAGAGACCAGCTTCGGAAAGGGTTCGGTCCAGAGCGTGGTCCCGCTCTCGAATGATGAAACTCCTCCGGGTATCCGCTTCACGACCGGACGGTACTATACCGCCGGATATCGTGCCATCCAGGACAAGGGAATTGAGCCGGATGTTATAGTTGAGATGACAATTGAAGAGCAGGGAGATTTTTTCAAGAAGAAGTATAAGGCCCTGGAGGAGATCGAGAAGAAAGCAAAAGAAGCGGAGGTTGTCGGCGATCTCCCGGAAGAGGTTGAATTGGGCCTCCCGGGAGATGAGGAAAAAGAGGGAGAGGAGGAAGGCGGTGAGGAAGTCTTTGACCCGCAACTCCAAACCGCGGTCGATATCCTGAAGGGAATCCTGATTCAGAAGAAATTTGACCAGGGAACAGGGCTATAGTTAACTAAGTACACCGGTTCATAAATACGGTGGCATTCGGCCGCCGATGCATTCCGGTCTGCTGCGTTGCTCGTCGGTTAAATACTGACTTAGTATTCGCCCTCCTCGCGCCTTGCAGACCGGACGCCTCAGCGCCCTCGATACATCACCGTATTTATGAACAGGTGTCCTAAGCCTTGATGAAGAGCAGATATATTCTTCTGGTACTCCTGATGCCCGGGGTAATCGCCGGATGTGCCGCTCCCGGACCGGATGGTCTTATCAGTCAAACCCCGGCGATCTCGCCGGTTAGCCAGCCGTCTCTTAATACAGTAGATGAAATCTTGATCGAGACCTTCGGCCCCCTCATCCCTCCGGTAGAAGAATGGTCTCCCCGCGAGGAGTTATCCCCGGCCCCGACTGGGACCTTCCCTATTCTTCAGACCATTCCCCTTTCGTCACTCGCTTACTTTCCCCGCCTCCTCCCGCGGTTGCAGTTGTCTTTGGAAGCAGCCGGATTATTTGAGTTTGAGATTGCCCGGCATTCCTCCCCTGGAGGTGAGGTGTGGGAGATGACGATTGAGTCGGATGAGTCGGTGATCTACCGGGTCGAACTGGTACAGGCGGTCGCCGGCCGGGTTGCCGTAATTATTGACGATTGCGGCAACTCCCTGCGGAACCGTGACCTGTTCTTAAATATTGATTATCCGCTCACTCTCGCCGTCCTCCCCCGGCTGCCGTATTCCGCCGCCGTGGACCGGCTGGCCTCCGAGAACGAATTTGAGGTCATTCTGCACTGCCCGCTGGAGGCGATCAATCCGGATCTGGTTCTCGGACCGGGAGCGATCTATTGCGATACCCCGGCTGAGGAAGCGGCCCGGATCCTGGATGAGAATATCCGGGAACTGCCCCATGTGGTTGGTGTTAACAACCATATGGGATCGAGCTTTACCACCGACACGGCGGCGATGCGGATTCTTCTGGAGGAAATCAAGCGGAAAGGCCTCTTCTTCATCGACAGTCTGACCGTTCCGGGAACCGTGACTTCGGTGGTGGCGGAAGAGGTCGGGGTTGAGTATCTCAGTCGTGATATCTTCCTTGACCACGAGAATAACGAGGAGTTCATTACCCAGCAATTCGAGGCCCTGAAGAAGAAGGCAATAGAAGGTGGTTTCGCGATCGCGATCGGCCATGATCGAACTCTGACTCTAAAGATCCTGGGACGGGAGATTCCGACCCTGGCCGATGATAATCTCCAGCTGGTCCCGGTCTCAGATCTGTTTTAAATTTGACAGGATTTACAGGCCTTCGCCCGCCATAGCGGGCTATGGCCCGCGACGGCAGGATAAAGCAGGATAAAATTAAAAAATTCTTGTTAATTCTGTTATCCTGAAAAAGTCCCCCCGACCCGCAGGTCGGGGGTTAAGTTCCTGTATCGAAATTTTCCCGATATCCATCCCGACAAAAGTCGGGATTTGTTCAATTCTATATATCGGGACAATAAAACTACTAAATGGACAACATATTGTATGAATTAGGTGATCCAATCTCTATTCCCCAATCCCTAATCCCCAAATTTGCCCCGCCAGGGGCGGGGCTAATTCATTATGCTTATTCTCGGAATCGAGACATCCTGTGACGAAACGGCGGTTGCCCTGGTGGAGGACGGCCAACGGATTCTCTCCAGCCTGGTAGCCTTCCAGCTCGATATTCATCGGCCCTTCGGGGGCGTTGTTCCGGAACTGGCCAGCCGGGCTCACCTGAGGGCGCTCATCCCCCTGCTTGAGCGGGCGATACGGGAAGCGGGAGTGGAGCGGGAAGCTGTGGATGGGGTCGCCTTTACCCGGGGTCCCGGCCTGATCGGCGCTTTGCTGGTGGGGACCTCCCTCGGCAAAGCCCTGGCCTATAGCTGGGGAGTCCCCTTGCTGGGGATAAATCACCTCAAGGCCCATCTCTACGCCCCCTGCCTGGAGGGAGCGACCTTTGAATTTCCCCTGGCCGGGCTGATCGTCTCCGGCGGCCACACTCTCCTGGTTGAGGCCCGTTCCTGGGACGCGGCCCGGATCCTGGGGTCCACCCGGGACGATGCGGCCGGAGAGGCTTTCGACAAGGTAGCCGGCCTTCTCGGGATCGGATTCCCGGGCGGACCGGCCATCGAGGCGGTGGCCCGGGGCGGAGATCCCGGAAAGTTTCAGTTCCCCCGGGGGATGATTGGAAGCGGTGATCTCGACTTCAGTTTCAGCGGGGTCAAGACCGCGGTTCGATATTTACTGGACCGGCTGAAAGCCGACGGCCTCCCGGTCCCGACCGCCGATATCGCGGCCGGTTTTCAAGCCGCGGTGATCGACGTTCTGGCGGCAAAGTTCAAGGTGGCGGTGGAAGAGACCGGTGCTCGTACCGTTGTCCTGGGGGGCGGGGTGGCCCGGAACGAACTCTTCCGCCGCCGGGTTCGAGCAATGTTTCCTTCTTCCCGCTACCGGGTACTGATTGCTTCCGCCGATCTCTGCTCCGACAACGCCGCCATGGTGGCCGGTCTGGCCGGACGGATATTGAAACGGGGGAGGGAGGATGACTGGTCGATCGATGCCGATCCCAACCTCCCCTGGGGAGATGGGCTTCTGTAAGTAATCTTTCGGGCTCGCTGGGTACATGGTTTACCCCTTGATCTAATAAAGGTAATAAAGAACATAAATCAAGCGGTGGCAAGATCAAAATTCGGGGATTAAGTTTTGGTGCTTTTTCAGTAAGAAGTGTCAA
>JAVCDH010000064.1 GCA_030765805.1 Candidatus Euphemobacter frigidus | reverse complement strand
CTCAATTTGTACTTTCATATACTTGTCCGCTCCTTTTTGATCTCCTCGATCAGTTGTTTTGACAAAAAACAACTTAAGGAGCGGACACTTTTTTGTCAAGCAGGCGTCAACTTTTGAACGTTACCAATTTTTGATATGACTTCTCGTTGGCCCTGGTTGTAAAGCCGCCATCCGTGATGGGCTTATTCAGGATCACTTTCACCCGCACCCCCCGCTTCCTCGCCTCGACCAGGCTCTTCATCAGAGTATTGACTTTGCTACTCTTCTTCTTGCTTGGGTGCATAATAAACATCACCAGGTAGATCGACTCCTTCGCTTCCTTAAAGATCTGGTTGACCCGCTTGAAGTAATCATCGTTGTTTATAAGATCAACCGAGATCGTCTCCTCCTCCGGCTTCTTCTCCAGTTCCTCCCGGGTGATCTCCGGGAAACGATAAGAGGCTACGGTAGGTTTGAGGGATGAGAGGCGCTCAACTTCCTTCTTTTTGGTGGGCTTCTTTTTTCTGGTGGAGGCTACCTTCCGGGGGCCGGGAGCCTTCCCCACCTTGATCGTGATCCAATCTTCCAACCGCTCGAAGGTCTTGGGGCCGATCCCTTTGACCCTAACGATATCCTCAATACATTTAAACGGACCATGCTCCTTCCGGTAGTCGATGACCGCTTGCCCCTTGACCGGGCCGATCCGGGGGAGTTCCACCAGTTGCTCCAGACTCGCGACATTGATGTTGAGTTTCTCGGATTCCAGCCGCTTCCGTGCCGCCTTCTTCACTTCCGGTTCCTTCTTCTCCAGGATCACCTGGTAAACCTTCCCGTCCGTCTCCACCCGGATATCTCCCCGTTCGTCGGTACGATAGAAATCGCAGTCCACCGCGTCCAGCCGGTCCAGAACCTCCCGTTTGGGATGGCCGAAGGCGTTGTCCCGGCCGCAGCTGATGAGCGCCACCTCCGGTTTTACCGGCAATAAAAAGTAATCCCCGGTCGAGTGGCGGCTCCCGTGATGGCCGGCCTTCAGAATCTGGCAGCGGGAGAGCCTCTTCTTGTTCAGCATCCGCAGCTCCGCCTCTTTGGCCGCGTCTCCGGTCAACAGGATCTTGATATCCCCATACTGGAACTCGGTCACTACCGAGCAGTCGTTAGTATCCTCAAACAATGAGTCGGGGGGGCTCAGTATCCTCATCTTTACCTCCCCGAACTGATACTCATTCCCCTGCCTCCCCAGTTCGTAAAAAATCTTCTTATCCTTAATCAGGAGTAATAGATCTTCGTAGTAACGGCTGGTGTGGGGTTTGCCCGGGTCCATGAACTTCTTCACCGTAAAGTTATTGATCACCGCCGGGAGTCCCCCCACGTGGTCAGCGTCGGGGTGGGTGGCAATCAGGAGATCTATCCTGCTGACACCTCTTTCTTTTAGGTATTCAACTACTTTTGAGCCGGCATTCCGCTTCCCGCCGTCGATCAGGATATTCTGGCCATTGGGACACTCAATCAATATGCTGTCCCCCTGGCCCACGTCGATGGAGCTAACGATTAGCTTCTGGCCGGAAAGTCCCGGCATCTTCCCCACCGCGTCGGGGGAACGGCTCCAGATATGTCTTGCGCAATAATCGGCCTTCTTCTTGATCCCCTGGCGGTTCCACCCGGGGTTTCGATTGGAGAGTTCATCCAGGACGGCCAGCGCCCGGCGATACTTCTCTACCGCCGGCTTCAGTTCCTGCTCTCTGATCAATCGGTCGCCGTCCTTGACAAGGAAGTAGGCCTTTTTAAACTCATCCTGGGGGGAGGACGAGGCGGGTGAGGTATCTATGAAGTTGATGAGAAGAGTAAGGGCGACAATAATTGTTTTGCACATTCTCATCGTGATCTAATCTAATATTTGCTTGAGGAAAATATTAAGAGATAAAAAAATCCCGGACAGAAACACACAGTCCGGGATAAGGAATGTTTTGTTGTTGTAACTTCTTGCTACGCAGAGAGAGAGAGAGAGTGTGTGTGGAAGATGCCTGATGTATTCATCGGTTCTTCTAAAGTTAGTTTAGGAGTATATATATAACAATAGTCGTTTCTTATGTCAACAATAAACTATCTTCCTTTAGTCATTCCTGCGCAATCTTTTTTCCTTATCTCTCAACTTCCGGTAACGCGCGTAGTAATAATCGGCAATTTCTTTATTGTCTAATTGGTTGCGGTAGAGGCGATAGAGGCGGAAATTCGGATCGGGGTCCTCCGGCTTGATCAGGCTCCAGGACCGGTAATGGGCGGCGGCCTCGGCGTAGCGTTCCAGGTCCCGGCAGAGTCTTCCCAGTTTCCGATGGTAATACGCGGCTTTTCCGGGATTCTTCAGCATTTCATTACGATATACCTCGATCAACTCTTCGTAATACCCGGTCACCATCTCTGTTTGGCCCGCTTTTCCGGCCAGATCCGCCAGACGTTCCAGAAGTGCCGATCCGGGGCTCTGCGCCCCCAGATTCTCCCTCCACAGGTCTATCGCTTTCAAATATGCTTCCGCGGCCTCCTCCTCCCTCCCCAGATCAGACAGGATCTTTCCGATCCGCTCCATAATCCCGGCCCGGGACGGCAGATCCAGAAGAGGGAAGACTTCCCGATAGGCGTCCAGGGCTTCCTCCAGCCGCTCTTCCCGGGCCAGGTACCGGGCGATCTTCAGCCTCACCCCGGCTCCCTCCTCTCCTGCTGCCGCGGCGGCCTTCTCCATCCAATCCAGTGCGGCCCCGGTCTTACCCTGCTCCTTCAACAGTCCGGCGATCTTGAGCCGGAGAGAGATCAGGTCAACCCCCTTTCGCGTCTCCGCCTCCTGGTAAAGCGTCACCGCTTTCTCCCACTTATCCCGGGACCGGTAAAAATCAGCCTCTTTTAATAGGGCGTGCCACCCTTCTTCCCCCTCGATCTCGACCGCCCGATCATATTCCCGTTCGGCCGCTTCTATCTCCCGCATCTCTTCATAGATCCCGGCTAGCCGCAGATAATAATCAAGGGCCCGCTCGGGCTTCTCCTTGATCCGGTCACGGTAATATTCTATCAGTCGATAAAAATAATGCCGGGCCTCTTCTTCCTTCCCCTGCCGCATGAGGAGCCGGGCGATCTTGCCCAGATAGAGATGGCGCAACCGGGGCCCGGTCCAGAAGAAAAAAAGATACTGCTGTAGAATCAGATCTTCCCGCCTTTCTTCCTTCCAGGCTTCCAGCTGGCGGCGGGCACGAATCCGGGCACTCGGAGGCCGGGACCGGTCGGCCAGCTCGTATTCCTCCGCGGCCGTTTTATCCTCTCCCATCTCCTGGTAGATATCTCCGATCTTTCGGTGGAAGGAGGATGCCCGGGAGGAATCGATGATCAACCCGTAGCGGAGAAGACTGATCGCTTTCTTTGGCTCCCGCGCCTGGAGATAGAGGCGTGCCAGCCGGGCACAGGTTCGGGAGCTGGAAGCGGGATCATGGGCGCCTCTCAGCTTCACCCGCGTAATTTCTTGATAGATCTCAGCCCGGTTGGAAAATGGTGTCGGTGAGATTCCCGGACCTGAGGATGGGAGCCCGGAGCCGGCAAAGAGCGGCATTGAGACAACCGATAGAAGTGAAACCAGAATCGGAAAGAGGAGTGTTTTTTTCAGAGCACTCTGTGGTTTATTTAAATTCCGATCCACGAACTTATGAACTCGACGAGCAGGCCCTATTTATCCACTGTTTTAAAATTCAGCTGTCCGTTCTTTAACCCTACCTTGACCGTGGCCCCATCGGCGATTGTGCCTCTCAAAATAGACTCGGCCAGGGAGTCTTCAACAAACCGCTCCAACGCCCGGCGGAGCGGACGGGCGCCGAGAGTCATGTCGTAACCTTTGGAGACCAGGAACTCCTTTGCCGGTCCGGTCAATTCCAGCGCAATTCTCCGGTCCCGAAGCCGGTGCTTGATCTCCTCCATCTGTAGATCCAGGATCTTAATTAGGTCATCTTTATTGAGCTGGTGGAAGACGATGACCTCGTCAACCCGGTTCAGGAACTCCGGTTTGAAGATCTTCTTCACCTCCCCCATGACGGCGTCCTTTATCTCTTCATGCCGCTCCTTCCCGCTCCGGCCCCCAAATCCGAGAGCGGTCCCTTTCCGGAGCTGCTCGGTGCCGACATTGGAGGTCATGATAACCACGGTATTGCGAAAATCAACCGTGCGGCCCCAGCTGTCGGTGAGGGCCCCTTCCTCCAGGATTTGGAGCAGTATCCCCATTACCTCGGGATGAGCCTTCTCCACCTCATCGAATAGAACAACCGAGTAGGGACGCCGTCTGACCTGCTCGGTCAGCTGACCGCCTTCCTCATAACCGACATACCCGGGGGGGGAGCCCGTCATGCGGGAGACCGCGAATTTCTCCATGTACTCCGACATATCCAGCTGGATCAACGCTTCCTCGTTCCCGAACATGAACTCGGCCAGGGCCCGGGCCAGATAGGTCTTGCCGACTCCGGTCGGCCCCAGGAAAATAAAGGAACCGATCGGACGGCGCGGATCTTTCAGGTTAGCCCGGGAACGACGTAAAGACCGGGAGATGGCGGCGATCGCCTCATTCTGTCCGATAACCCGCCGGTGGATCTCCTCCTCCATCCGCAACAGCTTCTCGGTCTCTTCCTCTTCCATCCGGGAGACCGGAATACCGGTCCATTTGGAGAGAACCTGCGCCACTTCTTCCTCATCCACGATCACCTTCCGGGCAGCGCTGGAATCTTTCCATCTGTTCAGCTTGGCGGTCATCTTATCCTGAGCCTTCTTCTCCTCGTCCCGCAACCGGGCCGCCAGCTCAAAGTCCTGCTTCTTGACCGCGGCCTCTTTCTTCCGGTTGAGTTTCTTGATCTTCGCCTCCAGTTTATTCAACGCCGGAGGACGGGTCATAACAGATATTCTGACCCGAGCCGCGGCCTCGTCGATCAGGTCAATCGCTTTATCGGGGAGATACCGTCCGGAGAGATATCGATCCGAAAGTTCCGCGGCGGCCTTGATCGCGTCTTCGGAGATCGACGCGTTGTGATGCTCTTCATACTTACTCCGCAATCCCTTGAGGATCTCGATCGTCTCCGCAACGGTATTGGGAGCAACCCGGACGACCTGAAAGCGTCGCTCCAGAGCCGCGTCCTTCTCGATATACTTTCGATACTCGTTCATAGTGGTGGCGCCGATACATTGGATCTCACCTCGGGAGAGGGCGGGCTTGAGAATATTGGAAGCATCCATCGCCCCTTCGGCGCCCCCCGCTCCCACGATGGTATGCAGCTCATCGATAAAGAGCAGGATATTCTTGGCCCGCTTGATCTCGTCCATTACCGCTTTGAGCCGTTCCTCGAACTGTCCGCGGTACTTGGTCCCCGCCACCAGCAAAACCAGGTCCAGAGTGATAAGTTTCTTATGGCGGAGGATCTCCGGAATTTCACCGGCGACAATTCTTTGAGCCATTCCTTCTACAATCGCGGTCTTGCCCACCCCGGCTTCACCGATCAGGACCGGGTTGTTCTTTGTCCGCCGGCATAAGATCTGGCTGACCCGTTCGATCTCTACATCCCGACCGATCACCGGATCGATCTTTCCGGAACGGGCCAGTTCGGTCAGATCGCGCCCGAAGACGTTAAGGGCCGGCGTCTTGGATGCCTTCTTCTTTCCCGGCGCTCCCTTTGGCGGAGGGGCAGTATACTCCATCTTTAGCTTAGTTAAAACCCGCTGACGGGTCTCATCCAGGTCCACTCCGAGATTTTTCAAGGACCGGGCGGCGACGCCCTCCCCTTCCTTGATCAAACCCAGCAGGAGGTGTTCGGTCCCGATATAGCTATGCTTCAGTTGTTTTGCCTCACCCACCGCCAGTTCGATTACTCGCCGGGCTTTAGCGGTCAGGGGTACCTCTCCCATCACTTTAGTTTCGGGGCCACTCCCCACCGCCCGTTCGATCTCCAGACGGAGGGACTCGAAATCCACTCCCATCTCCCGCAGCACTTCCATCGCCACACCCTGGCCCAGCTTCACCAACCCCAACAGGAGGTGTTCGGTCCCGATGTAATCATGATTGAAATGGTCTGCTTCCTTCCGGGCCAGGATTATAACCTGGCGCGCCCGCGGTGTAAATTGGTCGAACATATATAAGCTCCTTAAAATTTGGGGAATCGGGATTGGGGATTGGTTCACCTAATTCCTATAAAATGTTGAATATTAATAGCTTTATTGAAATTCCGATCCGATTAAATTATTCGGGTTTATTGCCGGACGACAACTTTTCCTGGATTAAACTCGCGCGGAGCGCGTCCCGCTTTTCCGGAGTGAGGGCGGACCCGGCCAGCTTCTGCAGATGCGCCGGCTGAGATTGGATAAAGATCTGGTTCACCGTACTCCGGGAGATCTTGTTCAGGACTCCGAGATCGACCCCCATCCGCAACGCCGAAAGAAGATCCAGGGTCTCTTCGCTGGTGATCAGCCGCGCGTTCTTGAGAGACCCCAGGGCCCGGTAGATCCGGTCTTCAACCCGGAGCAATTGACCTTCGAGCAGAAGCCGGCGCCCATTAGACTCATGAATAATGATCTTGCGGATTATCTTTTCCAAATCATTGAGGATCTCCTCTTCAGACTTTCCCAGGGTGGACTGATTGGAGATCTGGAAGATATTGCCGGAGGCCGGTGAGCCTTCCCCGTTAATCCCCCGGACGGCCAGGCCCAACTTCCCTACCGCCTGAATAATCTTGCCGATCTGCTTATGCAGAACCAGGGCCGGAAGATGAATCATAACCGATGCCCGCATTCCCGTGCCGACATTACTCGGGCAAGCGGTGAGATAACCAAGGGTAGGCGAGAACTGGTAATCGAGGTGCTTTTCCAGTTGAGTGTCCAACCGATCGATCTCTTCCCAGCATACAGAGAGGCTCAACCCGGATCGGATCACCTGCATGCGCAGATGATCCTCTTCGTTGACCATCAAGCTCACCACCTCTCTCTTCCCTATGATCACCGCGCCCTGTTGTTCGGGAGAGAGTTCCCGACTGATCAGATGCCGCTCCATTAAAAACTGGCGATCGAGATCGGTGAGCCCCTCCAGTTCCACGACCAGCGCATCCCGGAGAGAATCGGTATGCTCGATCCCGGAGGTTACGAGCGTAAAAATCTTCCGTCGATTCTCCCGGGTCATTCTCCGGGGAAAGTTATAGTCCCTCAGGTTACGAGCCAGACGGATCCGACTGGAAAGGACAATATCCGCTTTCGGACCGTCCCCGGTCAGCCAGGGAGCAACATTTTTTAAGAGATAATCGATCTTCACTTTGAATCAGCGTGATATTTCTTTGATCCGGTCGCGCAACCGGGCGGCTTTTTCATACTCTTCGGCGTCCACGGCCGCTTGTAACTCTTTCTGCAACCGCCGAACCTTGGATTCTTTATCTTCACTTACCTCCTCGGTCTTACCGGCCGGGAGATGATCCGGCGCCGGTTCCGCGGCGGGAGCCCGTACACCGGGCGCTTCCGGACTGACTTTCTTCTTTCTTTCCTCCTCCACCCGGCTCGGAACTTTTCCGGTATGACGCGTTCCCTGGTGGATGGTCTTGATCAAAGATTCCAGCCTCTCCTGAAAGGTTTCATAGCAATGTCCGCAGCCCAGCCATCCCGTACGACGCAACTCTTTTAAGCTGATCCCGCAGTGGGGACATCGGAGTTTATCATCCTCCTCCTCTTCCCGGTCAACGACCAGGCTGCTGATCAGTTCGGAGATGGCGCCGGATGGGGTGAGAGCAATCCCCTTTGCCTTGGCACAGTCCTCACAGAGATGAAGCTTGATGATCTTGCCATCGATGATCTCGGTAAAATGGACAGTGGCTTCTTTCTTTCCGCATTCTTGACAGAGCATAGAAAAGTGCCTCAAAGTAAACTAAAGTGACTAAAGTGAACTAAAGTGACTAAAGTGACTAAAGTGAACTAAAGTGACTAAAGTGAAAAACATAATGACTCAAACTTACTTATAACTTTAGTCACTTCCAACTTTAGCTCACTTTAGGCACTTCTCACTGGTACCCCTTCCTTGCGAGTTAAACGGTGATAGGACTTCATCAGATCTCTGGTTATCGCTCCCGGGCGGCCGTCCCCGATGACCCGCCCGTCGATTTTTATTACCGGGACGATCTCGGCCGCTGAACCGGTCAGGAAACACTCGTCAGCGATAAAAAGATCATGGCGGGTCATCACCACCTGCTTGACCTCGATTTTTTTCTCTCGGGCCATCCGGATCACATCGTTCCTGGTAATCCCCTCCAGCACCCCCATACTGATCGAAGGGGTTAAGAGAATTCCCTTACGCACCGCGAAGATGTTGTCTCCCGCGCATTCGGAGACCAGGCCGAATGAGTTCAGCATAATCGCCTCTTCCACCCCGGCATTAATGGCCTCAATCTTGGCCAGAATGTTATTGAGATAATTCAAGGATTTGATCCGGGGATTGACAGCTTCCGGGAGGTTTCTCTGGGTGGCCACCGTGACAAGAGCCAGGCCTTTCTCATACAGCTCCTTTGGGTAGAGAGCGATCTTGTCAACAATAATAATAATCCCCGGAGGACCGCAGATATAAGGGTTCAAACCCAGTGAACCGATCCCCCGGGTGACTATCAGCCGGATATAGGCATCGGTTAATTTGTTCCGGCGAACCGCCTCCAGAGTATCCTTTTTTAGTTTATCCTTCGATAACGGGATGGTCAGATCGATCGCCTTGGCAGATTCATATAACCGTTCCAGATGTTCATCAAGCCGGAAGACTTTATTGTCATATACCCGGATCCCCTCAAAGACACCATCTCCGTACAGCAGTCCATGATCAAAGACGGATATTTTGGCATCGGCTTTCTCGAAATATTCTCCATTAATGTAGATCTGCATTGGGAACCCCCTTTAGTAAGTGATCTAAAGTGATCTAAAGTTGGAAGTGACTAAAGTTATAAATAAGATTGAATCATTATGTTTTTCACTTTAGTCACTTTAGTTCACTTTAGTCACTTTAGCTCACTTTAGTCACTTTAGCTCACTTCCAACTTTAGTTACTTTAGTTCATTTTAGGCACTTCATTCTCCAAGAGGCCATCCCGAATATGGAGTATCCGGGGCGCCCAGCGGGCGACCTGCTCATCGTGCGAGACCAGGACAAACGTCTTTCGCGTATCCGAATACAGTCTCTGAAATAACTCCAGCAATCCCTGGCTGGCCCGGGAATCAAGATTTCCGGTCGGTTCATCCGCCAGCACCAGTTGGGGATCATTAACCAGAGCCCGGGCAATGGCTACTCGTTGCTGCTCTCCCCCGGAAAGCTGGGAGGGATAATGCTCCATCCGATCGGCCATCCCGACTTGTTCTAAGAGAGAGAAGGATCGCTCTCTTAATTTTTGGCGCGAATTATCCTCCTCCCCCCCACGAATCCGGCATGGGATTATAACATTTTCCCAGGCTTTAAACTCGGGCAAGAGATGAAAAAATTGAAAGACAAAGCCCACTTTCTCATTTCGAATCCGCGCGCGAGCCCGTTTCCCCAACCGGGAGAGATCGTTCCCGCCCAGAATTACCCGCCCGCTGCTTGGTATATCCAGCGCCCCTAAGATATGGAGGAGGGTGCTCTTCCCCGCCCCCGAAGGGCCGGCCAGCACAACAATCTCTCCCTCTTTAACTGCCAGATCAATCCCTTTCAGCACCTCGAGATCCCGCCTCCCCATCCGGAAGGTCTTGGTAATTCCCTCGGCTACCAAGAGTTTACTCATAACGCAACGCCTCCACCGGCTCCATCCGGGCCGCCCGCCAGGCGGGGTATAACGAGGCCAGGATACTGATAAATAAGGCGCAAGCCGCGATGATCGCCGTCTCGCCTAAGTTGATCCGGGCCGGGATTGACTCGAAGTAGTAGACGTCCGGGGGAAAAACCTTGATCCCGAAATGCGCGGAGATAAAATCAGCCACATGATTAATTTGATCGATCAAGAGCAGGCCGGCACCGCATCCGATTATCGTCCCGGCCATCCCTATCAAAACCCCCTGGAGGGTAAACATCTTTCTGATCGTAGCCTCCGTAACCCCCAGTGACTTGAAGATACCGATGGCTTTGGTCTTCTCTTTTACCGCCACAATCAGGGTACTGGCAATATTGAGAGAAGCCACAACCGTGATCAACATCACGATGATAAACATCAGATTCTTCTCAACCTGGATGGCAGCAAAGAGGGGCTTGTTCAATTCCATCCAGCTTCTCACATGATACCGGGGAGGCGGAAGTAATTCCGCGATCTGATTCCTCGCCGCGTGAGCATACTCCACGTCATCCAGCTTGATGCTCAGCCCGTTCACACCGTCGCCCAGGTTAAAGAGCTTCTGCGCGGCGGGGAGACCGATATAGGCCAGTTCCAGGTCGTACTGGGCCATCCCCGATTTAAAGATCCCGGTGACTGTGAACTTCTCTCTCCGGGATCCGGCGGCCCCCGGGAGGAGTCCTTCCCCCGGTGAGATCACTATCACCTTATCTCCCGGGCGGAGACGGCAGATCCGGGCGAACTGGACTCCGATAATAATCCCTTTATCTCCGGGCTGGAGTGTTCCTTCTTTGATATACTTTCCCAGTTTGCTCACCCGCGCTTCAGCCGACGGATCGATCCCCCGCAGGTTCACTCCCAGAGCGCGGTTCCGGGTCCGGATAATGACCTGTCCCGTGACAAAGGGGGCTACTGCCTCAACCCGGGGAACGGTCTTTATAGTCTCAATCCGGGCCGGATAATTATAGATCAACCCCCCTGAGGTAACCACCACATTGCCATAGATACCCAGAAATTTATCCTTCAGCTCCCGGTCGAAACCACTCATCACCGACATCACCACCATCAGAGTCATCACTCCCACCGCTACGCCGGCGATGGAGATAACTGTAATCAATGAGACGAAAGACTCCTTGCCTTTAAATCTCAGGAAACGCAAACCAACCCAGAAAGTAAATGGAAGCATTGCTGTTTTATCTCAGTATATAATTTGAAATTTGTGATCTTCTAAGTATCGGTCTTCGGTCGGAGCTGGGGAAAGAGAATAACATCCCGGATGCTGTTTGCTCCAGTTAAGATCATAACCAAACGGTCGATGCCGATCCCGGTGCCCCCCGCGGGGGGCATCCCGGTCTCCAGGGCGGTCAGGAAATCCTCATCGATCTTCTCCCCTCCCCTCTCTTCGGTTCCAGCGGGCGGCGGCCGGGATTCTTGCTCCTGAAAACGGCGGCGTTGTTCGATGGGATCATTTAACTCGGAATAACCCGGAGCCAACTCGAAGCCGTTGATGACCAGTTCAAAGACATCCACCACCCCCGGATCACCTTCCGAGCGCCGGGCCAGCGGGACCAGTTCGGCGGGGAGCTCAAGAACAAAAGTCGGCTGGATCAGGCCGGGCTCGACGCACTTCTCATATATCTCATGTGTGATCTCGACTGCCGACATGGCAGGCGAGACCTCAAGGTCCAGCCGGCCGGCAACCTCGGCCATCTCCGCGGTAGAGTTGGAGAACCAATCGGTCGTCTTGAGATAACCGTTGATCAGGTCCCGGTAGCGTATCCGTTTCCAGGGACGTTCCAGATTAACAACGGTATCACCCTGGTTCAACTGCAACGTTCCACAGACCTGTTCGGCCAGATGAATAATCATCGACTCAACCAGTTCCATCATCGTACGGCAATCTCCGTAGGCTTCATAGATCTCCAACATGGTAAATTCCGGGTTATGTTTACGAGAGAGTCCCTCGTTCCGGAAGCTCCGGTTCAGCTCAAAGACCTTCTCGAAGCCGCCGACCAACAAACGCTTCAGGTAGAGTTCCGGGGCAATCCGAAGATACATTTTTGTATTCAACGCGGTATAGAAAGTTTGAAACGGTCTCGCGGCCGCGCCGCCCGGAAGAGGTTGCATCATCGGGGTCTCTACTTCCAGAAAACCTCTCTCTTCCAGGAAGAGCCTGATCTCCCGGATGATCCGGGATCTCTTTCGAAAGAGCTCTTTAACTTCCTCATTGACGATAAGATCGAGATAGCGGCGGCGGTATCTTATCTCCTGATCTTTCAAGCCATGCCATTTCTCCGGGAGCGGCTGCAGCGCTTTGCTTAAAAGGATTATCTCCCGGACCATAACGCTGATCTCTCCCTTTCGGGTCGTGAAGAGCGAACCCCGGACACCTACGATATCTCCCAGGTCAAGCAGTTTGAGGTTCGCGAAGTTGTCTTCGCCCAGAGTATCCCTCCGCAGATAAAGCTGGATCTTTCCGCTGGAGTCGCGGAGATCAGCGAAGACGGTCTTCCCGTGCCCCCGGATCGCGGTTAACCGTCCGGCGACCGACACTTTTTTCTCTTCCCGGTACTCCTCCCGGCAAGCGGCCGCCGAGTCTCTCCGGTCGAACCGTCCACCGTAAGGATTAACCCCCTGTTCGGTCAGTTCTTTCAACTTCTTCAGTCGTTGTTCTTTTAGTTCGTCCATAAAACAGTTCACTTTGTTTCAAATTATTAAACAGTTAAAGCCATATACGATACATGATTAATCTTCTTATATGAAGTACATTCTTCAAATCAGCCCCGGTTCCACCGGGGCTAAGAAGAGCAGCTCATTCTCAGATACTCCAAGATGAACTGATCAAGAGCGCCGTCCATTACCCCTTTTATATTCCCCACCGTCAAGCCGGTTCTATGATCCTTGACCATGGAATAAGGGTGAAAGACATACGAACGGATCTGGCTTCCCCACTCGATCTTCTTCTGTTCGTCATAACGCGCCGCCAGCTTCTTTTTGCGGTCCTCCAGTTCAAGCTGGTAGATCCGGGCTTTCAGAACTTTCAGGGCCAGAGCCCGGTTCTTGTGCTGGGAACGCTCATTCTGGCACTGTACAACGATGCCGGTGGGAAGATGCGTTATTCGGACCGCCGAATCGGTCACGTTCACGTGCTGCCCCCCGGCCCCGGAAGAATGGTAGGTGTCTATCCGCAGATCCTTCTCTTCAATCTCAACCTCAATATCATCGCCCAGTTCCGGAACAACGTCGATCGAGGCGAATGAGGTATGCCGGCGGCGGCTGGAATCAAAGGGGGATATCCTGACCAGCCGGTGCACTCCTCGTTCGGCTTTTAGATAACCGAAGGCGTAGCGACCGGTGATAATCGCGGCCAGGCTCTTGATCCCGGCTTCCTCCCCCGGCGTCAAGCTCAATACCCTGATTGCATACCCTTTCTCTTCACACCAGTGGGTATACATTCGCCAGAGCATCTCCGCCCAATCGCATGACTCGGTTCCTCCCGCTCCAGCCTGAATAGTAAGGATGGCGGTCTTTTCGTCCTCTGGATCGGAGAGCATAACACTGAACTCCAAACTATTCAGGCTCTCTTCCAGAGCCTGGACCTCGGAGACAACCTCCCCGGCCAGGCTCTCATCTTCTCCGGCCAGTTCGGCAATCTCCTCCAGGTCGGCAATCTCCGATTCCAACCTCTCCCAGGGATCGACCATCTCTTTCGTCCCCTTCAATTCCCGGATCAACCGCTGGGCTTTCTCCCGGTTCTCCCAGAAACCGGGCTGAGCCATCTTATCCTCCAGTTTAACCAGCCGTTCTTTCAGTGCCTCGAGGTCAAAGATACCCCCTCATTCGGGAGTAACGTTCCTTTATCTCCTTGAGCCGTTCCTGGATCTCATCAGACATGGCGGGACTCCTTATTATAAGTGACTAAAGTGACTAAAGTTAAAAGTTATGACAGGTTTTAGCAATAAAAAATTCTCCGATCAGGGAAGATCAAACAACCTAATGACGCCAGAAACGTCAGGCCGACGCAGATCCAACTGAAGAGATCCCCCTGCTCGGTGTAGAAAGATCCGGATGGCGTGGGACTGATCTCGACCGTACACCAATCCGAGACGAAGAGCACCTCTCCTTTATCGTCGACTACTTCTCCCACTACCTCTCCCCGGGGGCTGATGACACAGGAGTACCCGGTATTGGTGGATCGAGCCAGGTAGACCCGGTTCTCTACCGCCCGGAAGATAGCCGCATAAGCGTGTTGGAAGGGAGCAATGGTCCGGCCGTACCAAGCATCGTTGGTAATATTGACCAGGAGCCCGGCTCCTCCGCGCACCATCTCTCTGACCAGGCCGGGAAAGATATCTTCAAAACAGATCAAGACCCCCAGCTTTAAAATCCCGGATCTCCGTCCCGCCGGTTTATCCAGCTTAAAAAGAGCTGATCGCTCCCCGGCGGAAAAATCCTCTTCCCACGGCACCACATGACCCAGAAACGGGAAGAAACGTTTAAGAGGTGTGTACTCCCCGAAAGGAACCAGATGGATCTTATCGTAACGCTTCCACTCGTGGCCTTCGGGGCTGAAGAGATAGGCGCTGTTATAATAGCGGGGAGGTGTGGCGGCGGAGCGGTAATCACCCCCCAGCAGCAGATAAGTTCTTCCCTCAACAACCAGATCGGAAAGTAGCCTCTGGATCACCGGCTGATCTTCCAGATAATAAGGCAACGACGATTCCGGCCAGATTACGAGGCCGGGAGCACTCTCCAGAGACTTCCGGGTTAAATCCAGATAAGTCTCAAAGTGGTCCGCGGCCCGGGAAGGATCCCATTTTAACTCCTGGATGATTCCTCCCTGGATCAACGTAACCGCCAGAGGTTCCGATCGAGGACTGGCCTCCTGGGGAGCTTTTAATATCCGCCGCCCGTAACCGAGCGCCGCCAATATGAGTAAGACGGTGACCAGCGTCGGCAGCCAGCGGAGTATCTTCCTCCCCCTCCTCTCTCTTCCGGTTTGAAAGAAAAGCAACCAGGAGGCGACGGAGGTATTGACCAGAACCACCAGGAACGAGACCCCGTAAACACCGGTCACCGAGGCAATCTGGATCAAGGATAAATTCCGGGCCTGGCTGATCCCCATTAAATTCCAGGGAAAGCCGGTAAAGAGATATGTCCGGAGATATTCCAGAGCCGTCCAGCTGGCGGGAGCGGCCCACCAGATCCAGCCCGGCCGCCGGGTTGCCATCCAGCTGATCCAGCCCGCCCAGAGAGCCGGATAGAGAGCCAGGTATAATCCCAGCACGCCGTAGCCGGCGATTGTCACGCGCGAGAGCCAGTACATCCCGCCATAACCGAAGACAGCTCCGGTTATAAACCCCAGCATCGCCCCTTCCCGGACCGGCCGGCCGGTCACTACCAGGATGAGGGGAACCAGTCCGATCCAGGCCAAAGGAGCGAGTGAAAAATTGAGAAACGGCAAGGTGAGGAGAAGACCGCTCAGCAAAGCCCAGCCGATATCTTTGGGAGTTCTTTTCATTTATTAAATGTAAAGAAGAGTTTGGCACAGCACGCGGCACGCATACCATTATATATTGTTTCGATAATGATACGACGATAGAGGAATAAAATACGATAAATTTTTTTGAGAAAATTTATCGGCCACAGCACTTCTTGTACTTCTTCCCGGACCCACAGGGGCAAGGATCATTGGGACCGATCTTCTTCCCAGCCCTTCGGTAAGTAGGCGCCGGGACGGACGCGGTTTCCGGAGGAGGGACTCCGGGCCCCATTCCCGGGGAAACCCCCATCCTGTCAGGAGGCAACGGCGGCGGTGCCGGAGCAGGGAGATTCCGGCCAAAGGCCCGAACCTGTTCATGAATAAAATGCTCCGAGATGCTCTCGACCATCGGGCGAATAGTGCTCCGGAAGATATTGGCGGCTACTTCCTGCTTCAGGCTGTTCTCCATTTCTGAGAACATCTTGAAGCTCTCCTCTTTATAAGCTATCAGGGGGTCCACCTGGGCATAGGCCCGGAGCGAGATTCCCTGGCGGAGATCATCCATGGTGTAGAGATGCTCCTGCCAGAGACGGTCAATAACCCCCAGGATAACCAATTTCTCCAGCTGGCGCATGTTCTCCGTTCCTTCATACTCTTCCTTGAAATCATAGAGCCGGTTGACCATTTCCATAATTCGTCCGACAAGTTGCTCCCGGGAGAGGGTTTCTTCTTCCCTCCATTTATCCACGTTGATATGGATTGGAAAGGTGCTGCTGATCCAGGATTCCAGCCCCTTCCAGTTCCATTCGTCGGAGGGAGCATCTTCCGGGCAATAGAGCGCGGTCTTATCATCCACCACTTCTTCAATAATCGCCATGATCCCCCGGCGGGGATGATTACTGTCGATAATACTGTTGCGGAAAGCGTATATCTCCTCCCGCTGTTTGTTGATGATATCGTCATACTTCAAAACCTGCTCCCGGATCGAGAAGTTGTGAGCCTCGACCCGTTTCTGAGCGGTGACGATGGCCCGGGTCAGAAGCGGGTGGGTCATCTCCTCCCCCTCTTCCAGACCCATCTTGCTCATAATCCCGGCGATCCGGTCCGAACCAAAGAGGCGCATCAGTTCGTCTTCCAGCGAGAGATAGAACCGGGAAGACCCCGGATCCCCCTGACGGGCGGAGCGCCCCCGCAACTGGAGATCGATCCGCCGCGCCTCATGCCGTTCGGTTCCGACAATATGAAGCCCCCCCTTCTTCACCACGCCGTCTCCCAGCTTGATATCGGTCCCCCGGCCGGCCATGTTGGTGGAGATGGTTACAGTTCCGGGCTGACCGGCCCGGGATACGATCTCGGCTTCCTGCTGATGGTAGCGGGCATTCAAAACCTGGTGGGGAATCTTTCTTCTTTTTAGCAAGCGGCTCAATATCTCCGACGTCTCCACGGTAATCGTCCCGACCAGGACGGGCTGTCCCCTCCGGTGACATTCCTGAATTTCCTCGATGACGGCCCGATACTTCTCGTTCTTCGTCTTGTAGATCCTGTCGTTATGATTGGTCCGGGCGATCGGTCGGTTGGTGGGGATGACGATGACGTCCAGCTTATAAATTTTATCGAATTCGACCGCCTCAGTCTCGGCGGTGCCGGTCATCCCGGCCAGCTTCTCGTACATCCGGAAATAGTTCTGGATGGTGATGGAGGCCAGGGTCTGGGTCTCTCTTTCAATCATGACCCCTTCTTTCGCCTCCAGGGCCTGGTGGAGGCCGTCGCTGTAACGCCGGCCGGGCATCAATCGGCCGGTGAACTCATCTACGATAATCACCTGGTTGTTCTGGATTACATAGTTGACATCTTTCTCAAAGAGCGCCAGGGCCCGGAGCGAAGTGATGGCGTTGTGGATCTTTTCGCTCTTCAGGTTGACTTCTTCCTCCAGGTAATGGACGCGGCGCTTTTTCTCTTCCTCCAAAAGAGTGCTGTCCTCGTCAATCTCCTGTCGGGCAGTCAGGAAATCCGGTAGCACAAACTCCTCCGGATCATCGGGAGATAAGACAACGTGCCCCTTCTCGGTGATGTCGATCTCGTGGGCCCGCTCATTGATGGTAAAGAAGAGCTCCTCCCGCAGGGCCCGGCCTTCTTCGGTCCGGGGCGCCTGCTTGGACTTGGAATCCAGATCGGTCTCGCTCTTCTGGAGAAGCTTCCTGATCTCGGGCTGCTCCATCAGGCTCAGCAGTTGCTTGTTTAGCGGCGCTCCTTTCTTGACCTGGTAAAATTTGCGGTAGGCCTCCTCCTCCCCCCCTTTCTCCAGCAGTTCCTTCCCCTCCTTGAGAAGGCGGCTGCAGAGGAGGCTCTGCTTCCGAGCCAGCTCCTTCATCCGGGGCATGACTTCCTTGAATTTATGGGTGGAGACGGTGACCGGACCGGAGATTATGAGAGGAGTCCGGGCTTCGTCGATCAAGATACTGTCCACTTCATCGATAATGGCGTAGTAATGTCCCCGCTGGATTTCGTCTTTTTCTTTGTTATAGTAGAGATACTTCCGCTGAACCTGGTCTTCCTCCCGCCGCGCCATATTATCCCTCAGGTAATCGAAACCGAATTCATTGTTGGTTCCGTAGGTGATATCGCAAGCATAAACTTCCCGCCGTTCGGCGGGAGACATCCCGCCCTGAATACAACCGACCGTGATCCCCAGGGACTCATAAACCGGTCCCATCCATTCCCGGTCCCGGAGGGCCAGATAATCGTTGACCGTGACCAGGTGAACGTTCTTCCCGCTGAGGGTATTGAGATAGAGTGGCATGGTGGCGACCAGGGTCTTCCCTTCCCCGGTCGCCATCTCGGCAATCTTCCCCTGATGTAGAACAATCGCCCCGATCAACTGCACGTCAAAGGGGACCATCTCCCAGGTGATCTCCTGGCCGCAGATCGACCAGGTGCGCCCCAGCAATCTCCGGCAGACATTCTTTACCACCGCGAAGGCTTCGGGGAGCAGTTCGTCCAGAGCGGCCTTCTCTTCCGCTCTCAACCTCCCGATCAGCCTCCTTTCTTCGCCCCGGAGGCTGCCTTCTTCTTCAGGGGAGATCTCCTCGGTCAGGGAATGTTGAACATCCTGTAAGAGCTTCCGGAGTTCTCCGGTCCGTTCGTTGAATCGCCGGCGAAACTCGACGGTCTTGTCCCGAATCTCTTCGTCGGAGAGGTGCTGATACTCGCTTTCCAGCCGGTTGATCTCATCCACGAGCGGCTGGAGTCTCTTCCGGTCCCGGTCGAACTTGGTCCCGAAGATTTTTTTCAATACACTCATATAAGTTAGCGCCTCCGGCGCAACTTTGGGGAATAGGGATTAGGGAATAGGGATTGGTTCACCTAACTCCTATAAAATGTTGCCTGTTCAATAATTTTATTAAAATTTCAAAAACAGAAATTATATCTCGATAATAGCCTTCTTCCTGGCCGGAGGGATCTTGAGAACCTGTCCAACCCGGAGAGCGTCAGGATTGGCCAACTGGTTACGATTGGCCTGGTAGATCCCCTTCCAGGCGGTGCGATCCCCATAAAACTTTTGAGCTATCCGGGCCAGCGTGTCTCCCTTTTGAACGTGATAAAGGGTCAGAGCGGAAATCTTCTCTTTATCCCCGGTCCGGAGCGGGGGAGGTGTCGATCCGACGGTGGCTGGTGGAGGGGTACTCACGCCCGGGCCGGGACCAGCCTCCTCGTCACCGATCCCTTTCTCGATCATCCTCTCACTCTTGGCAATCCAGCCCCGGACCAGCTCCGCTTTCTCCGAGTCGGGTTTGCGCGCTAAAAAATGCCGGTAGAAATAGATGGCCTGTCCTTCGTCTTTCAGATTATCGTCATAGATAATGCCCAATTGCAGATACGCCTCGGCGTTATCGGGATCCAGAATCAACGCCTTATGATACATCTCAACCGCCCCGGTATAATTACCCTGGTGGTAAAGGGCCCGGGCTTTTCCGATATGATCCGGGACAAGAATCGTCTCCGTCTCTTCCGGAGGTTTCCGGCCGCAGCTCAGCAAGCAGAGAGTGAACAGGGCGATCACCACCCATCTCCAGGGGAATTTAATTAATCTATTTGCTTTCACTTTAGGTTACTGATGCAGCCACCTGGCCAGTTCTTTCGCCTGGGTTGTCCCGGGGGCCAACCGGACATATCTCTCAGCGTAAGGGCGGGCCAGGTTCGTCATCCTATAATGATGATAATATAGGTTGAAGATGGCCAGCTGGGCCCGGGCAAAATCCGGCTTCAAACAGGCCGCTTTCTTATAGGCCTTCAGGGCCCGGGAAAAACGTCGGCTCTTATTATAGAGAACACCAAGGTTATAGTAGGCCTGATAGAAATCGGGCTTGAGATTGATCGCCTGAAGATACTCCTGCCGGGCCGCCTCATCCTGGCCCGCCCTCTGATAGTTGGCTCCCCGGTTATAATGTTCGGTGGCCGAAAGCCGACGGGGAGCGGGCGCCGCGGCCCTTCGCTTTTCCGGCTCATCCTCCATCCGGGTGGGATGGATAAATTTCCCGGCGCGCACCGCGTCTTTTCCCTCGGGAGATCGTTCAAGATAGAGGGCGTAATAGCGCCGGGCTCGGCTTTGATCTCCAAGTTTGTCGGCGTAGAGATCGCCCAGGGCGAGATAATCGTCCGCGACATCAGGTTTAATCTTAAGGCAAGCACGGAGATGGGTAGCGGCGGCGGAATAATCACCTTCCTGGTACCGGTCCCGGAAATAGGTGTGGTGCGCTTTCCACAAACCCTCATTCGCTTGCTCTACACTGCCTTCCGCAAGAGCTTTCCGGTAATAATCAATCGCCCCCTCGAACCGTTGGGACGAGAGAGCTCCGGCGCCCAGCCTGAGATAAGCTCCGGCCAGGGGTCCCCGAACCGGCAGTGATCCGTCCAGAGAGCGTGCTTTCAAGAGGGCGGAGACGGCCTCATCGTACTCACCCCGGGAGAGAGAGGCGGTCCCGATACCAAGATACGCCCGGGCGTTATCAGGAGAAAGCTCCAGGCACTGTCGATAAGCGGAGAGAGCCCGGCCCGGATCACCTTTTTCTTCCCATACTTTACCTTCTCTATAATACCCTCCCGCGTCGAGAGCAGGCGGCGCAATGGTTGCCGGTGGACGCAACAACGGCGACGGTGGCGGAGGCGGGGTGGCAAGCAGTCCTTCCCCTGCCAGGGCGTCGTTCCCTACCCGCGAACGTACCTCCTTCAACCGCGCGATAATCTCGGGAGCGCGGGATGATCTCCGGTTGCCGGTGAGAAATGTTTCATAATGATGGATGGCTTTAACATTCTCCCCCAGAAATTGATCGTAGAGTAAACCCAACCGGTAATGGGCGTCGCCCAAATCAGGATCCAGCCGAAGAGCCTGCCGGTACTCTTCCGCCGCCAGTCGATACTGGCCGGCGGCTTCATACTCCCGGCCCCGATTCAAATAATCGTCCCGGGAAAAGATTCCGTTTTGGAAAGAAGAGGCGGCGCCGGCCCGCTGGAGAAATCGTTTCAGGGCCGGCCCTTCCCGGGTATGGGGCCTGGCCTTCAGATAAGCCAATAGAGCCTCAACTCCTCCCGGATCTTTCTCGTCGAGGGAGAGGGAGCCGACCCCAAAATTATACAGCGCCTCGGGGAGATCCGGCTCGCTCTTCAGGGCCAGTTCAAACTCAGCCAGTGCCTCCTCCCGCTTCCCGCTCTTCCAGAGCAGCGCTCCCAGATTATTGTGGCCGGGCGCGGTCCGCTCCGGATCGGATTCCAGGAAGGCCCGAAAATACTTCTCCGCCTCTTTTCGATCTCCCTGATCGGCGAAGACCGCCCCTAATCGATAGAGGGCGGGGGCGAAATGAGGTTCTATCTCCAGCGCCCGGCGGTAGTACTCCGTCGCCTTCGGCAGATCATCCAGATCCCGATAGAGACAGCCCAGATTATAAGGCAATTCGGGATCGGTATCGTTAATCTCCACCGAGTGCGTCAATTCCTCAATCGCTTTGGTGTAGAGATTCTGAGCCCGGTAGATCTGGCCGAGAGCGTTATGGGCCTTGGCATTGTCAGGCTCCATCTGAAGGAGACGCCGCATCTCAACCACCGCCTGATCATACTTCTTCTGACGGGCCAGCCGCAATCCCCGCTTATAGGTTCGGGTTGCCCGGTCTCCGCACCCCACAGAGAAGAAGATCATAACCAGAAAAAGAAGCGCCAGTCTCTTGAGGGGGGCCCTCTGAGCCGACTTACTACCTGCCTTCGATACGACACCCGGGTCAGGATTCTCTTTCATTCTCCCTCCATTTTTTTCAGATCTTTAGCCGGATTACCGCAGGCCGAAGATCGCGCCGCTGATGTAAGGGGAGAGTTTCACCACCAATCCGGCAAAGACTACGCTGACCATTGACATCAGCTTGATCAGGATATTGAGAGACGGACCGGAAGTATCCTTAAAGGGATCGCCGACCGTATCACCGACGACCGCCGCTTTATGAGCTTCCGATCCCTTTCCTCCGTAATGACCTTTCTCGATGTACTTCTTCGCGTTATCCCAGGCGCCGCCGGCATTGTTGAGCATGCAGGCCAAGACAAAACCCGCGGTCAGCCCTCCGGCCAGAACGCCCAGAACACCGGCTATGCCGAGGATCAGCCCGGTGGCAACCGGGACAACGATGGCCAGAAGCGCCGGGACGATCATCTCCCGCTGTGCTCCCCGGGTGGAGATCTCCACACACCGGGCATAGTCGGGGGTGGTGGTCCCCTCCATAATACCCGGGATCTCCTTGAACTGGCGCCGGACTTCCTCCACCATCGCGCCGGCGGCCCGGCCGACTGCTTTCATGGTCATGGCGCAGAAGACAAACGCCATCATCGCTCCGATAAAGATCCCCGAGAGAAGGAGCGGATTCATCAAGGTGAGATCGTATGCCTCAATAAAGTTGGCGATGGTCGCTTTGGAAGCGATAAATATCTTTCCGGTGAACTGAGAAGTGTGCAAGGTTTTGGCGGCCTGGTTATTTACAAACGCGTAATTTCCGACTGCGAAGATGCCGTCCGGACCGGCCAGCTTACCGACCCAGATCTTGATCTCTTCGATATAGGCGGCCATAAGAGCCAACGCGGTCAAGGCGGCGGAGCCGATCGCAAATCCTTTCCCGGTGGCGGCGGTGGTATTGCCGAGCGAGTCCAGGGCATCAGTACGAAGACGGACTTCCTCAGGCAGGCCCGACATCTCGGCGTTGCCGCCGGCGTTATCGGCGATCGGCCCATAGGCGTCCGTGGCCAGGGTAATCCCCAGGGTGGAGAGCATGCCGACGGCGGCAAAGCCGACCCCGTAGAGCCCGATGGCCATATTGGAGAATCCTCCCGCGAAGCCATAAGCGCAAAGGATCCCGGCTACAATGGTAATCACCGGGATCCCGGTGGAGAACATGCCGGTCGCCATCCCATCGATGATGGTGGTCGCGGCCCCCATCCGGGCCTGTCCGGCGATGCCCCTGGTAGGGGTGTATTCAGCGCTGGTATAATGTTCGGTGGACTGCCCGATGATCACACCGGCCAGAAGGCCCGCCACGACCGAAGCGAAGATCCCCCAGGGAATGAAACCGATTGCGGCCAACCCCGCGATGGCAATCAGAATAATTACTGAACTCCCCAGGGTACCGGTCAGGAGCGCCCGGAGAAGATTCTTCTGAGTAGCTTCTTCTCTGGTGCGGACCAGATACATTCCAACAATGGAGAAGAGGATTCCGAGTCCAGCCACTATCATCGGCGCGATCACGGCCCGGATGCCTCCGAAGGAATTGTTGAGAAAGGGAAGCGCCGCGCCGAGCGCCGCGGTAGCCAGGATCGAGCCGCAGTACGATTCATAGAGGTCGGCCCCCATCCCGGCTACATCACCAACGTTATCTCCGACATTATCGGCGATGGTAGCGGGGTTGCGGGGATCATCTTCGGGGATACCGGCCTCCACCTTGCCGACCAGGTCGGCCCCGACATCAGCCGCCTTGGTATAGATGCCGCCGCCGACCCGCGCGAAGAGCGCCTGGGTCGAGGCCCCCATCCCGAAGGTAATCATGGTGGTGGTGATCTCCACCAGCCGACCATGAACATAGGTGGCGTTCTGGAGCCAGGAGGCATCCCATCCCTGGCCGGGTCCCGCCAGGCCGACTTTCTGAGCCAGGTCCAGACTCAGGCCGAAGATATTATGCGCGTATATCCAGTTCAGGAGCAGATACCAGAGGGAGATGTCGAGGAGGCCGAAGCCGACCACCACCAATCCCATCACCGCGCCGGAACGAAACGCGACGGTCAGCCCCCGGTTCAAGGAGGTCCGGCAGCCTTCCGCCGTCCGGGCGGAAGCGTTGGTAGCGGTCTTCATCCCCAAAAAGCCGCAGAGGCCGGAAAAGAAACCCCCGGTCAGGAAGGCAACCGGGACAAATGGGTTCTGGATGCCTAAAATCGCCATGACGACAAATATAAGAAAGAGAATCCCGAAGACCAGGGTGACGACCCTGTACTGCCGGCGGAGATAGGCAAACGCCCCCTCCCGGACATAACCGGCGATCTTGATCATGGTCTCATTTCCCTCGGAACTCTTCATCATCTTCCGGTAAAAGAAATACGCAAATATAATCGCGATGACGGACGCGATCGGCGCCAGCCACCAGATCGCGGGGATAACTTGATAATTCGCCCCGGAAGCGGCCCGGGCCGGCACCGCTATTATGAAAAAAAGAGACCCTCCGGTTATCAGGCTCATTATTAACTTACTGACTGCACGTACTTGACAGATCATAGATATCGCTCCTAAAAATTTAACCTTCCGCGTTATTAAAAAAGAACGGGGCTCACAATATATCGTGAGCCCCGTTACGACAAACATCTTCTTCTTTAAGAAACCGTAGTAGCGCTACTCATCGTTCAACCGAATACCGAAAATTTCGCCGAGCGATTAGAAGAAATATTTTAATCCCGCGCCGATTATCACGCTGTTAAGCTTCTCCTTCTGCCAATCACCGCCATCGACCTTGAACTTATAG
>JAVCDH010000025.1 GCA_030765805.1 Candidatus Euphemobacter frigidus | reverse complement strand
AGGATTGACGAGGTGCTTCATATCGCCAATATCTATGTCACCGCCACCGGAAACCTGAATGTTATCACCGCTGATTATATGTCAAAGATGAAGGATCAGGCCATCGTCTGCAACATCGGCCACTTCGACAATGAGATCCAGGTCAGCCGGCTGGAGAGCTGGCCCGGGATCAAGAAAGTTAATATCAAACCCCAGGTCGACGAGTACATCTTTCCCGACGGGCACACGATATTTCTTCTGGCGGAAGGGCGCCTGGTCAACCTGGGCTGCGCCACCGGGCACCCGAGTTTCGTGATGAGCACTTCTTTTACCAACCAGACCCTGGCCCAGATTGATCTGGCGGTAAACCCGAAGAAGCCCGGGGTCTACACCCTCTCCAAGAAACTGGACGAGGAGGTCGCCCGCCTCCATCTGGAGCAACTGGGAGTTCACCTGACAAAGATGACCCGGGAGCAGTCGGACTACCTGGGAGTTCCGGTTAACGGCCCTTATAAGCCCGAGCTTTACCGATATTAAATTCGACCGGGGCGGCAGCTGATTGTTATCCGGCTACTTTCTTCAGTTCTTCCACTTTATCGGTCAGCTCCCAGGTAAAACCCTCTTCTTCCCGTCCGAAATGGCCGTAGGCGGCGGTTCGGCGGTAGATCGGGCGGCGAAGATCCAGCATCTCGATGATCTCTTTGGGCTTGAGAGCAAAGATATCCCTAACGATCTTCACCAGTTCCTCGTCCGATAACTTGCTGGTCCCGTGCGCGTTGACATAGACTGAGACCGGTTCCGCCATACCGATCGCGTAGGCCAGCTGGATCTCACACCGGTCGGCCAGCCCGGATGCTACTATGTTCTTGGCTATATACCGACACATATAAGAAGCGCTCCGATCGACTTTGGATGGGTCCTTCCCCGAGAACGCGCCCCCGCCATGGGGAACCTCGCCACCATAGGTATCGACAATGATCTTCCGGCCGGTCATGCCGGTATCGGACTGGGGGCCGCCGATCTCAAACTTCCCGGTCCCGTTGACGATCCAGATGGTCTCACCCTCTTTATACAAATCTTTCAGCACGGGTTTGATAACCTCCTCCAGTATGGCCTGCTTGGCCTCAACGGTCATCAACTTGCCGGTAGGATCAACGACTTCACTGGTATGCTGGGCGGCGATCACCACCCGGGGAACGGCAATAGCTTGCCCATCCTTATACTCTACAGTTACCTGCGATTTGCCATCCGGCCCCAGCCAGGGGAGAACCTTCTCTTTCCTGACGCGGGCCAGTTGCCGGCAGAGGCGGTGTGCCAGCATGATCGGCAGCGGCATCAGCTCATCCGTCTCCCGGCAGGCATAACCGACCATCAATCCCTGATCACCGGCCCCCTGTTCTTTAAACTCCCCTTCACCTTCGGTAACCCCCTGGGAGATATCAAGCGACTGGTGGCCGATCGCGTTAAGAATCGCGCAACTCTTGTAGTCGAAACCGTACCGGGGATTGACATACCCGATATCCTTAACCACACCCCTGACCAGTTCCGGAACATCGATATAGGTAGTGGTGGTAATCTCCCCCCCCACGATGGCCAGGCCGGTGGTGATAAAGGTCTCGCAGGCCACCCGGCCATTCGGATCGTCGAGCATTACCTTATCCAGAACCGCATCCGAGATCTGATCGCAGACTTTATCGGGATGACCCTCGGTAACCGATTCCGATGTGAAAATGTAATGTTTGGGCTTCATGTCATCCTCCTATAAATAAATTAGCCCCGCTCTGGCGGGGGACTTTTTCAGACAGGATAACCCCGATAAATCTGGGCGGAGCAGGATTAACAAGGATTTTTTAATTTTATCCTGCTTTATTCTGTAAATCCTGCCTGCCCCGATTTATCGGGGTCAAAAAATACAAATTTCGAAGCAGGAACATATAAAAGGGGACAGAGTATTGAAACCATCTCTATCTGGCAAGGGCAAAATCACTCTTCAATCTGACAGTACCCAGGTGGTTGAGGCTTCCTCGGGTTGGCGGTCTCAGCGTTTGTACTCTTCTCGTTTAAGCATAATCGGCGTCGACTGGCGCAGCAATTTCTTGACTTCCGCCCTGATCTTATCAGCGGAACGGTACTGCAGCACAACCTGCGCGAGTTGGCGGACCTCAGATAGACGTAAAGAATTTATCACTTTCTTCACTTCCGGGATCAAAACCGGGCTCACACTGAACTCATCCAGACCCAATCCGAGTAAGATAGGGACAGAGAGAAGGTCACCGGCCATCTCTCCACACATCCCGACCCAGATGTTGTTCTGATGCCCGATATTAATCACCTGACGAATAAACCGGAGTACCGCCGGATTAAGAGGATCATAGAGATAGGCGATTTTTTCATTAACCCGGTCAACGGCGAGTGTATACTGGATCAGGTCGTTGGTTCCGATACTGAAGAAATCCACCTGGCGGGCCAGGACATCCGCCATCACCACCGCGGCCGGAACTTCAATCATGATTCCAACTTCCATGTCCGGATAGAAGGGGACGCCTTTTTTCTTCAACTCATCCTTGGTCTCCTCCCAGATTTTGAGGACCCGCTCCAGTTCGGAAAAACCGGAGATCATCGGGAACATAACCTTGACGTTTTCCTGACAACTGGCTCTCAAGATGGCGCGAAGCTGGGTTTTGAAGATATCCTGCCGCTCCAGGCAGAACCGAATCGCTCTCCACCCCATAAAGGGATTGATCTCCGGGGGAATCTCCAGGGCGGAGTTAAACTTGTCCCCCCCCAGGTCGAGGGTGCGGATAATCACCGAGTCCGGTTTGAGCTTCTTAGCGACCCGGTTATAAGCCCGGAACTGCTCTTCCTCATCGGGAATATCGGTCCGATTTAAATAAAAGAATTCGGTCCGATAAAGGCCCACCCCCTCGCCGCCATGGGCGATGACCGAGGGAATATCTTCCGGCATCTCAATATTGGCGGCCAGGGTAATCCGGAAGCCGTCGCTGGTCTCCGCCGGCACTTCCTTCAACCGCTTAAGTTGAGTTTCAAACCGGGCTAAATCCGACTTCTCCCGGTTAATCCGGGCTAGAGTAACCCGGGAGGGAAAAACGATCACCAGGCCTCTGGTTCCATCCACCACCACCGGATCGCCATTGTGAACGGAGGTTGAGATATCACCCAAACCCACCACAGCCGGGATCTCCAACGAGCGTGCCATGATCGCCGTATGCGAGGTCCTCCCCCCGATATCGGTGGCGAAGCCGATCACATTTTCTTTATGCATCAAAGCGGTATCCGAAGGAGAGAGATCATGGGCGACGACCACTACCTCTTCCCTCAGAGAGGCCAGGTCCGCCCGTTTCCGGCCGGTTAGATTGTGGAGCACCCGCCGGGCCACGTCCCTGATATCGCTCAACCGTTCCTTGATATAGTCATCTTTGATCTGGAGAAACGCCTGGGAATATTCGTTAATCACCTCCTGAAAGACGTATTCGGCATTGAGTTTCTTCTCTTCAATCCCCTTCACTACATCGCTGATCAAGGTGCGGTCTTCTACCACCAGGAGGTGGGCATCAAAAAGTTCGGTTACCTCCCGGCCCGCTCGATCAGCCAGTTCCTGGCGGATCTTGAGCAGCTCCTTCCGGGTCTCAATCAGAGCGTCTTCAAAACGGGCGATCTCGGTCCCGATCTCCTGCTTCCCGATCGGGTGAGGAAAGACAGCGGTCTCCTCCAGATCGAAGAGATATATCTCCCCCACTACAAAACCGGGAGAAGCCACAATCCCTTCGAATACCATTTCTTTCATCACTCTTCCCCAAATCCGGATTTAAACAAGCCCTCGATCTCATCCACGGCCATTTCTGCGTCTTCCCCGCGAGCAATAATTGTAATTATCGATCCACAGGGAGCGGCCAGCATCAAAACCCCCATAATGCTCTTGCCGTTCACCTCATCAGTCCCCCGTTTTAAAATAATCTCGGAGTTGAAACGGCTGGTCAACTGGACAAAACGAGCGGCCGGACGAGCGTGAAGTCCGAGCTGATTCTCAAGTTTAACTTCTCTCACTATCTCCGGCATCATCTCTCCCGGTGGCGAATCCGGTCCTGGACAGTGAGATCCAGTACCTTGGCCGCGTGGTATCCCATGCGCTTTATCCGGTGGTTGAGGGCGGCCACCTCAATTAAGAGGGCGAGATCCCGCCCCGGACCAACCGGAAGAACAATGTGAGGAATATCTATCCCAAGAATAGTCATAAACTCTTCGTCCAACCCTAACCGTTCGTACTCTTTATCCGGATCCCATTTCTCCAGAGTAACTGCCAGATCCACCCGCTTCCGCTGGCGGACACACCCAACACCGAACAGGTTGCGGACATCAATAATACCCAACCCCCTGATCTCCATGTGAAACCGGGTTAATTCCGAACCTTCACCCAGCAGATAGGTTCCTTCCATTAAATGAACAGAGATATAATCATCACTGACCAGGCGATGACCCCTTTCCACCAAGCTCAAGGTACACTCGCTCTTGCCCACTCCGCTCTTTCCCAAGATCAAGACTCCCACCCCGTAAACCTCGACCAGGTTAGCGATCACGGTGGTAGACGGGGCGAACATCTCTTCTAAGGCCATCGTGCAGAGATTCAGCAAGCGGGTCGTGATCATGCTGGAACGAAAGATCGGGATCCCGATCCGGTCGGCCTCACTCAGCAGTTCCGGGGGAGGAATGTAATTCCGGGCCACAACGCAGAATGGTATCTTCTGCCTCAGAAAGAGGCTGATCCGCTCCTTCCTCCGGGCCCGGGGCAAGTCCCGCAGGTAGCTGATCTCCACCTTCCCCAGTACCTGCCCCCTCCGGCTGGCGAAGAATTTTACATAACCGGACAGAGCCAGGCCTGGTCGATTGATCTCGGAGATCAGGATTCTTCTCTTCAGGCCACTCTCTCCCGCCACCAGCTTAAGATCCAGCTTATCCCGCAAACTATCGTAAAATTGTCTGACGGTAAGACCTTTCATGGTATTCTTCCAAACTCCCGGATTAATCTATCTCTAACAGCCCTAAATCTCCATCCTCTCTCCGGAAGATAATGCTCAACCTGCCGCTCTCGATGCTTCGGTAAACCAGAAAATGGCGGGAGCTTTCCCGCATTCGCAGCGAAGCTTCCCGTTCTCCAAGCCGTTCAATCTCAAAATTGGAGACCTTAATCAACCGGGGGATATCTTTCGGAAAATCCTCGGGAGAATACGGAATCCGGACCTTCTCTTTCCGCCGGCGGGAGGATTTATTCTTGCTCTTCTTTAGTTGTTTCTCAAGCTTATTTACCACCTGGTTGACAGCAGACTGAATATTCCGGGCCCGGGCCCGGCAGTTGATCTGGTGATGGCCGGCTTGAAGATTAATCTCCAGAAAATATCCTTTCTTCTCGACCTCAATAACCAGATGCGCGGCGGCGGCACGATCCCACATATATTCGATGCTCTCCAGCTTTTGCCGGGCGTAATTTTTAATCTCGTCGGTGATCGACGCATGCCGCGCGGTGATGATAACTGGCATGTTTAAACCTCCCTTTTATTAAATCTGTTTCGTCTGAAGGCCGGAAAAGAAAATTACATGGTGAACTGTTCCCCCAGATAGATCTCCCGGGCCTGAGGATTATTGATCAATTCTTCCGAAGTGCCTGAGATCAATATCCTGCTTTGAAACATAATATACGATCGATCGGTAACAGTCAGGGTCTCCCTCACGTTATGGTCGGTGAGCAGGATTCCCAGACCCCGATTTTTCAGATCCACGATGATCTGCTGAACTTCAAAGACCGCGATCGGATCGACCCCGGAAAAAGGCTCATCCAGGAGGATAAACTTCGGAGATGTCACCAGAGCCCGGGCTATCTCCAGCCTTCTTCTCTCCCCCCCCGAAAGCATGAACGCTTTGCTCTTGGATAGATGGTTGATACCCAGTTCCTGGAGCAATTCGGTCTTTCTTCTCTTCCGGTTAGCCCTGCTCATATCTAGGGTCTGGAGTATGGCCATAATATTGTCTTCCACGCTTAAATTCCGGAAGACCGACGGCTCCTGGGAAAGGTAACTCATTCCCAGCCGGGCCCGACTGGACATCGGGAAATGGGTAATATCCTTCCGCTGAAAAAATACTCGCCCCGCGTTCGCCTTGATCAAGCCAACAATCATATAAAAGCTAGTTGTTTTACCGGCTCCATTCGGCCCCAGCAATCCAACAATCTCCCCCCGGTTGACGTGGAGACTGACCCGGTCGACTACCCTCCGCTTCTTATAGATCTTAACTAAATTTTCCGCTCGGAATAATTCCATAGCTAAAGTGAACTAAATTGAGCTAAAGTTTACCCGCCGTAGCTATGTAATAGCGAAGGAGGGTGACTAAAGTTAGGTTAAAAAGAAACATCATAATCCTGATCCGGGAAGTATTGGAGGTCGGGGGCTTCTTGGACCTCCATCTCTTTCTTATCGAGAAAGAATGTGATCTTCCCCCCCCGAACAGTGTTAACCCCGGAGGTAACCATCGCGTTGCCAAGGAGAACCGCTTTCTTCTGCTGAGGATAATAAACCACTCTATCGCCGGTGCCGACCTTACCTTCCATTCGGATCCGGATATTTCCCTCTCCTTTCGTCCTCTCGACTTTTTTCCCGTCCGGAGAGAAGAAGATGATCAGGCGATCGGCCCTCAGGCTCCCCCGGGGATTTTTGACCAGGACATTGTTGAAGAAAATCACCCGCTGGTTCCGGTAGTCCAGAAAGAGATTCCCATCGCAGGTAACAACCGTCCAGTCGTCATCCGGAACCGATTCATCACCAGCGGCCACGTGGAAAAAAGAGTCTATAAAGCTGCAGCTTATGATAAGCGCGAAAACTTTGATGATAGTCTTCATAACGGGAATAGTCCCTGATTTCCGCTCTCCTTAATCAATAATTTTACATCTTCAAAGACCCTGATCTGTTTCTCATCGGGGGTCCATAAAAATCCCTTGCCAGTCAGGATCATATTCTCTCGTCGGACCGTGACCCGTTCTTCATCCGACCGGGCATTCTTTGAATCCGTATACAATAACATTCTAACTACGGCGATCGTTAAATCACCGATCCCAGGATCGAGCGATGTCGCCGTCAGGTCGGAGATCTCCAGGCAGCTGGGGGTAACAGAGCGGACCGACGAACCTTCCAGCTTCCAGTCTATGTCTCCATCCCGGTTGGGGATATATCTGATAAAGCCTCCCTTCACTTCCTGGCGAGGAATAAAGGGTTCCGGGGGAGTACCGGGAGTCGGCCGAGATAACGGGGAGGGGGAGACTGCAAGAGTCGGGGCAATCAACGCCGGACTCGGCCCGGTGATTACCTGGGTCTCATCACCGGAGGAAACCTCTCCTCCTCGGAAGAGTGCCGGAGCCGCCGTGACGGCAACGGTAACGAAAAATACCACTCTCTTCTTCATCTTTTTCGGGCCCTCAGAATTAATTCTATTGTCTCCATGACAGCGCCGGACCCTCCCCGGTTCCCGGTTCTATAATCAGCCGCCGCGAGCACGTCCGGGTGAGCATCAGCCACCGCGATCGAGAACCCCACCTTTCGCATCGCCGGCAGGTCGGGGATATCGTCACCCAGATAGGCCGTTCCCTCCTTCCCGCATGAATAGCGCGCCATCAGATCCTCCACCACCAGGGCCTTGTCGGCGAGCCCCTGATAACAATCGGTGATGCCCAGTTCTCGGGCCCGGCGGACCACCGAATCGGACTTCCGTCCGCTGACCAGCGCAACCTTCACCCCCTCTTTCCGGGCTCGGATCAGGGCCGAGCCATCCCGGATATGGAACGACTTCAGTTCCTCACCCTGATGATCCAGATAGATCTTCCCATCGGTGAGGACACCGTCCACGTCGATAATTATAAGCCTGATTCCGGCCGCTCTATTGTTGAGATCCTGATTCATCAGTCACCCGAAAAATTCATGATATATCTCTTCACTAAACAATCCCCGCGTTCAAGAGGTCCTGTACGTCAAGCATCCCGACGGGACGGCCGAGGTCGTCGATGACCGGAAGTTCATCCACTTTGCGTAAGCCCAGCAACCGGAGAGCTTCCACCGCCAGCCGGTCCTGATGTACGGTCAACGGTTTCTTTGTCATTACCCGGTGAACGGGCAATTCAAGGATATTCGGCTGATCCTCGATATGACGCCTCAGGTCTCCGTCGGTAAAAAAACCGCTCAGGCGTCCTTCCTTATCGACAATACTGGCCGCGCCGGCCCGGGCGGAGGTAATCTTCAGGATAACCTCTTTCACCGGGGTATCCGCCTCGACAACCGGGTTTCTTTCCCCTTTCCTCATCAGGTCGGAGACCCGGAGCAGCAATCTCTTCCCCAATGATCCTCCCGGATGAAATCGCGCGAAGTCGGCTGGCTTGAAATCACGTTTCTCGATCAGGGCGACGGCCAGGGCGTCACCGATAGCGAGCGCCGCCGTGGTACTGGCGGTGGGAGCCAGATTGAGCGGGCATGCCTCCCGATCGACTCCGGCGTTCAGGACAATATCGCTATGCGCGGCCAGGGTGGAATCAAGGTTTCCGGTAATACCGATTAAGGAGATTCCCAGTTGTTTTATAAAGGGGATCAGATTCTTGATCTCCTCCGACTCCCCACTATGGGAGATCATAATCATAACATCATCCCCCCCTACCATTCCCAGGTCACCGTGCAACGCCTCAACCGGGTGGAGGCTCAGGCTGGGTGTACCCGTGCTGGCCAGGGTCGCGGAGAACTTGCGGGCAATGATCCCGGCCTTCCCCATCCCGGTGACGATAATTCTTCCCCGGCACCGGTAAAGGATCTCCACCGCTTCCTCAAATTCTTTCCCCAGTTTGGGGATTAACGCCAGAACCGCTTCGCCTTCGATCTTTAAGACCGAACGGCCGATCCGAAGCGCATCGATTTCCCGGACTGATTTATTATCCGTCACGCTCTTTCACCACCTGGTCGATCTTCCTGATTACCTTCAATAATGCCGGCAACTCATTAATTTCCAGGACACTGGAAGCATCCGAACGGGCCGATTGCGGCTGATCATGTACTTCCATGAAGATCCCGTCACAGCCCGCTCCCACCGCGGCCCGGGAGAGTTCCGGGATGAACTCCCGCTCTCCCCCCGTGAAGCCTTCTCCTCCTCCGGGCAACTGCACGCTATGAGTAGCATCGAATATTACCGGGTAGCCGAATTTTCTCATGATCGGGAAAGCCTTCATGTCATTGATAAGATTATGATAGCCGAAAGTCACTCCCCGTTCCGTGATCACGATTTTCCGGTTCCCGGCGGATTCGATCTTCTTGATAATATGTTTCACATCATCAGGGGCCAGAAACTGGCCTTTCTTCACGTTTATAACGCAGCCGGTTCGGGCGGCGGCCAGGATCATATCCGTCTGCCGGCAGAGAAAAGCGGGCACCTGAATAATGTCGGCCACCCGGGCCACTTCCGGGGCGTCTTCTTCCCGGTGAAAATCAATCAGCACCGGCAGCCCGAACTCACTCTTCACGCGCTCAATTATCCTGAGGCCTTCCCGGAGACCGGGCCCCCGGTAAGAATCCAATGAGGTCCGGTTGGCCTTATCATAGGAAGCCTTGAAGACTAAGGGCACCCCGCTGGCCCGGCAGATGTCTTTCAACGTCCCGGCGATCTTCAGGGTATGCTCCTCGCTCTCAATAACGCAAAGTCCCGCGATCAAGATAAGGGGCCGATTGCCGCCCACCGGAACTGATCCAATTTTAAACTCGGTAACTTTTTTTATCATAAATCAAAGACTCCGGTTCAAGTACGCCCGGGCCCGTTCCAGATCTTCGGGAGTATCGATCCCGATCGTATCCTGGACCGTTTCCAGCACTTTAATTCTATATCCATTCTCTAAAATTCGCAACTGTTCCAGCCGTTCCCGTTCCTCCAACGGCCCGGGGGGGAACTTAGCAAACAGCGATAAGAAATCCCCCCGGTAGCCATAGAGACCGATGTGTTTACAGCCGAAGACCGGGAGGGAGGGGTCGGAGTGGGGGATGGGAGAACGGGAGAAATAAAGCGCGAATCCATCTTTGTCGGTCACCACCTTGACCAGATCGGGGTCTTTTAACTCCTCAACCGTCTCTATCTTCTTCATCAGGGTAACTACCGGGAACTCGGGCGCCCGCTCCAGTTCTTCCACGATCAGATCGATCATCTCGCCCTGTAAAAACGGTTCATCCCCCTGAATGTTAACCACCACGCCGATCTCGCGGCCCCGGCAGGCTTCCTCCACCCGCTCCGTGCCGGTGGCCGGAAAGGAAGAAGTCCGGATCACTTTCCCCCCGAAGGCATTAACTATCCCGGCGATCCGGTCATCATCGGTCGCCACATAGAGTTCGTCCAGACTGGCCGCGGTCTCCGCCCGGCGGTAGACGTGTTCGATAACGGTCCGGTCACCAAGCAGAGCCAGCAGCTTGCCCGGAAACCGGCTGGCCCCGTAACGGGCCGGGATAATGCCTACCGCCCGAGGTTTAAGAGTATTTACTCCAGACATATATTTATTCAGTCTTTGTTATCCATAAAGCGGCTTGATAAAGGTCCTCCGCGATGTAATCGGGTTCGCGCCAATCCTTCATCCGCCGCAGTTCTTCCACTTCTTCCGGCAGCGCCAGCAGGACCGACCGGCAGCCGGAATTATATCCGGTCAGGATGTCGACCAGCTTATCACCGACAAAAAATGAACTATGACAATCGACCTCATACCGGCCAGCAAGTTCAAGCACCAGATAGGGGGAGGGCTTGCGGCAGTCACAATCATCGTCGGGATGGTGGGGACAGTATACGATCTCGTCCAGAGTAATCCCGTCCCGCCTCAGTTCCGCTTCCAGCTTGAGGTGTACCGCCGCTAGTTCCTCCACGGTGAAATATCCCCGGCCCAGGCCTGACTGGTTAGTTACCACGAACAACAAGAAATTGTTATTTGCCAGCAGTTTCAGGCCCCGCCGGGCCGCGGGGTAGATCCGGAGCAGTTTCGGAGAACAGAGATACCCGGGATCTTCATTTATCGTTCCGTCCCGATCTAAAAATACCGCCCGCCTCCTCATTGCCAGTTGAGGGTACTCCTCAGTTCCTCGGGGGTGACGGTCGCGGTCCCCAGCTTGCCCACTACTACCCCGGCCGCGCAGTTGGCCAGGAAGGACGCCGCTTTCAAGTCAGCCCCGGCCGCCAGAGCCAGCGCTACCGTACCGATAACCGTATCCCCGGCTCCCGAGACGTCGAAGACTTCCCGAGCCACAGTCGGGATATGAAAGAGCTTCTTCCTCCGTTCAAACAGGCACATGCCCTCCTCTCCCAGTGTAATTAATACCGATGCCGACCCCCATTTTTGCAAGAGGGTCCGTCCTAACCGTTCCAGCTCCACCTCTCTCCCCTTCCCCGCCATCTCGATCGCTTCCTTGTAGTTGGGGGTTACAAGATCGGCCCCGTGGTAGGTGAAATGACGGGAGCCGTTCGGATCAACCACCAGGAAATGGTTCCGGCGGTGTGCGAACTCGATCAACTCCGGGATTACCTCCTGGCTGATTACTCCTTTGGCATAGTCTTCCAGGATGATTCCGTCAATCTCACTGCCCAGACCATGAACAGTCTCAAGCAGCCGGCCCCGAAGATCATCACCAAGAACGGTGTTATACTCCCGGTCTATCCGTACCACCTGCTGATGACCGGCTAGAATCCGGGACTTTGTTACCGTGGGGCGGCGCGGGTCCACTATCAACCTCCGGGGGTCGATCCCGTTCTGGCGAAGCAACTTCTTCAATTTCCGGCCCGGCGGATCCGATCCGATCACCCCCAGGATAATCGGCCGCCCCCCCAGAGAGCTGATATTGTGTGCCACATTGGCGGCGCCACCCGGAACCCAGGTCTCGGAGTTCACTCGCACTACCGGGACGGGCGCCTCGGGCGATATTCTCTCCACCTCTCCCCAGATATATTCATCCAGCATCACATCTCCGATCACCAGAATGGTCTTGCCGATAAACCGGGAGATTATTTCATTCCATTTCTTATCTAAAAAACGGTTTTTCATCACAGATAGCGCCCCGGGATTAAATAGTTTTTCACATAATCGGCGACTGCTTCCGGAAGCGCAGTCACTGGACGATCGTACCCGGACCGGCGCAGTCTCGTCATCTCCGCCTCAGTATGATACTGATAGGTCTCCTTTATCTCTTCCAGCATAGGTATGTACTCTATCTGTGGTTTGACCTCCATTGCCTCAAAGAGAGCGTCGGCCAGCGTGTTCCAAGTTCGGGCGGAACCGGAACCGATATTGAATATACCGTGCAGCTTGGGGTGTTCATAGATAAAGACCACCATCTCGACCGCGTCCTTGATATAGATAAAATCACGTTCCTGTTCTCCGTCCGGATACCCATCCCGATAGGAAGAAAAGAGATTGATCTTGCCCGTCGCCGCGATCTGCTCATACCCCTTGCAGACCATGGACCGCATCGAGCCCTTATGGTACTCGTTGGGGCCGAAGACATTGAAAAATTTAAGCCCCACTATTTTCTCCAGCCATCCCTGACGATAGGCCCGGAGATCGAAGATGTGTTTGGAGAAGCCGTAGCCGTTCAGCGGCCGGAGAAGGCTCAATTTACTTATATTGTCTGAATATCCATTGGTGCCATCACCATAAGTGGCGGCGCTGGAGGCATAAATCAACCGGACCCCGGCAGCGAGAGCGAACTCGGCCAGCACCTTGCTATACTCATAATTATTCTTGATCAGATAACGCAGATCGGCCTCGGTGGTGGAGGAACAGGCGCCCAGGTGAAAGATCGTCTTGATGGAGCCCGGTAGAGACCGGGAGATTACGGCCTCACGAAAGTCATCCTTCTCCATATAGTCCGCGAAGCGCAGTCCGGCGATATTCCTCCATTTATCGCCGCTTCCCAGTGAATCCACAACCAGAATATTATCCTGACCCAATTGATTCAGTTTCCAGACCAGGGCGCTGCCGATAAATCCGGCGCCCCCGGTCACCACTATCATCTCTTTCATGTTAATTCCTGCCGGCTTTTATTAATGGTGGGCAATTGTATCCGATCACCCAACCTTTCACAAGGCGGAAAACTCAGATCTCCGGTGATGATTGAGACGAGCTACGAGCGACGACCAGGGCGAGGAGAAACCAGAAGACCAGTACCAGCCGGAAAGAGAAGAACGGGTTATCCGCCAACCCACCGATTAAGAAGCCGGCCAACCCCGCCGTCATCCCCCGGAAGAAAGAACGGGAGAAGGGATTGTCCGCCGTTCTCCGGCCGGTCCGGAGCGCGCAAAAAGAAGCCGCCAGCAGCCAGAGGAATGCCCCCAATCCCGCGATCCCGGTGGCGGCCGCCAGAGAGAGGTACATATTATGGGCATGGACGGGCTTCTCCCCCGTCTCCACTTCTTTGAACCAGGTCTCATACGCTGCCATGAAGACCTGGTGACCAGGACCATACCCCAATATCGGACGGCGCCCGATCATCCGGGTGACGCCGTCCCAATAGATTATTCTTTTGTGAATATTGGGATCCGTTTTAAAAGCCGAAAAGCTCTCCACCCGCTCTTTCAGGTAGGATTGAGGACCGATGTTCACTCCCAGGATTAAAAGCACGGCCAGCAAGACCAATGTCGTCAGAAAGTAAAATTTATATTTTCCTTTCCAGTAAAAAGCCAGAACAGCCATCGCGATCAGCAGACTGAGCCAGGCGGTACGGGAGAAAGTGAGGACCATGGCAACGGTCAAAATCACGGTAATCAGGACGCCGACCGTCTTTACCCATCCGGGATTCCTATCCATGATCATAGCGACTCCGAGGGGGATAAGAAGCAAGAGCGCCGAACCGGTAGTATTAGGGTGCATAAAAGAGAGCCAGATCCGATGAGGGGTTGGCGGGAAGCAGATATGTTGGCTGAATAGATAGATTCCGGCTAACGCGCTTAAAACCACGGCAACAAAAAGCGTCGCGAGGGCTATTTTTTGCGAGCGTTCGGTGGTTAAGAGAGCGGCGGCGGCGAAGAAGAAGAACCCGCCCAGCAGCAGCTCCCGTGTTCCGCCGGCCCAGCTTATCTCCCGGAGCGGGGAGAAGAAGTAGGCCAGGAGGGAGACGGCCATGAAGACAAGGAGAGGAACCTTCAGGATGGTCCTTTTAGGCCTCAACCTTCTGTCCCAGATCCAGCCGGCCGCCCAGAGAATCAAAAGTGGGCAGAGCAGATTGCGGATCTTCCCCCCCACGCTAAAGTAAATCCCGCTGAGAGAGGAGAGAGAAAGACGGAAGGCCGGCTGCTCGAGAGAGACGGCCTCCCCCCTCTCCTTGTTCAGGGAGACCTGACCGACACCGATAAAGAAGATAATAACCAGCAGGAGAATCCGCAGCCCGAGCCGGTATTTTTCCGTAAAGTTATTCATGACAACATAAAGCGCTTCAGTGATTGCCGGAATTAAATCGCGCTATTTCTTCTTTCAATTCCGCCGCCGACCGGGAGATCGTAAATTTTTCCTCGACCATCGCCCTCCCCCGGCGAGCCATCTCTCTGGCTTCCTCCGGAGACTCTATCAACCGGCTGACAGCTCCGGCAATCGCCTCAGGTTCCCGTTGAGGTATCAATATCCCGGTCTCTCCGTCAACTATAATCTCTTCCGCCCCGCCGGATCGGGTAGCCACCACCGGTATCTCACGGGCCAGAGCTTCCACAATTACTCTTCCGAACGACTCCCGCCAGGACGGGTGAATCAGCAGATCGAGGGAATTGATAAAGTTCCGGGGATCGATCTTCTCTCCGGTAAAGATGATCTTCTCAGCGATTCCCAGTTCCCGGCTCAGTTCATTCATCCGGTTCCGAAACTTTATAAACCGGGGGGGGGTCCTCCCGATGATCAATAACCTCGCCTCCGGATATTGACGGGACAAGAGACCGAACGCCCGAATTAGGGATTCATATCCCTTCTGGGGACAGATATCGCCGACACTCCCCAGGAGAACACTCCCCGGCGGAAAGCCCAACTCTTTACGGTGATCACTTTTGTCCTCGACCGGGGAAGCGAGATGAATCCCGAGATAGATAACACGGGATTTCTTTTCCAGTCCCTTCCCCAGTACCGGCAGACCAGAGAGAGCCGCCCGGGAGTTGAAGATCAACCGATCGGCGGCCCGGGCAACATCCTTCATCTCGTTTAGCTCGCGCCGCTTCTGGTAAGCGGTTAGAAGCTCGTGGATCATCCAGATCACCGGGATTTTCAGCTCGGACGCGGCCTGAACCGCCCGAAAGGATTCCAGGCTGTTGGCCACGACCAGGTCGATCTCTTTCTCCCGGAAGATTCTTCTCAGCCGATTCCTGATCCGGGGACGAGTAACCGGGGCCTCCCGGCCGAGGAAGGCCCGGTCATAGAAAAAGAGGTGCCCGGGTTTTATACTGTATCTATCCAGAAGCGGACCCGGAATTGGAAGTCCCAGGTAAAACTTCTCCGGCTCGGGACCGGTCAGAAACTCTTCCACCAGCTCCGCCACAGTAATCGGAGCGCCGTTCAATACCGACGCGTGTGAGATAAACGCCACTCTCTTCATAATTTCCGGGTCGGACCTGCGCAACCTGTTTAATATCAATTGGTTAAGTCCAAAAATAGCTGTTTTTCACGCTGTGAGAGGCTATAAATATATGTTACTTGCTTATTTATAGTGAGTTACGTAGGTCCGACCCCAAAATACAAAAAAATGCCATCTCCGGCGCAAGCGGCGGCGCCTTCTTTCTCTCGTCCGGGGAGAACTTCCGGGCAGGGAACTCGCCACCACAGCCAAGCCATCACTGATAATGGACCAGCATAAACCAAGTAGAAAGAGCGGCTGGAAGAGCAGCTTGAAGCGAGTTGTGGCGATACTTCCGAAATGTTTTGTAAAATATCTGAATTGGCTCTCCTGGAGCTGGAAGAACGCCGGGGCGGCCACTTGAGATGTACTTCTTCCCCCGGCATGGACAATAATCGCTCGCGGATTATACCAGAGGTTCCACCCGGCCCGCGAAAGCCGGCGGCAGAGATCCACTTCTTCAAAATAAAGAAAGAATGTTTCATCCAGCAAGCCCACTTCTTCCAGAGCCTCCCTTCGGAGAAAGAGAGCGGCCCCCATCGGCTGATCGATGACAGCGGCTTGTTCATAGTCAAAGTCTTTCTTCAGATACTCCCGCCGGGTACGGCGGAAGAGACCGATATCTCCCAGGATGGTAAACTGCTGGAGACTGCTCTTGAAATTTGGGAAGGCCCGAACCGAGGGCTGGAGGGTGCCGTCGGGGTTCACCAGCTTCGGCCCTCCCCCCCCGGCGTCGGGGTGCCGGTCAAGAAAGCCGACCATCTCTTCCAGAGCCCCATCTCGAACCCGGGTATCGGGGTTGAGAAGAACCAGATAACGGCCCCGGCTGTTTTGGATCGCCTGATTGCAGGCAGAGGCAAACCCACGATTGGTCCGGTTCCGGATGACGGCAACTTCGGTAAATTCCTCTTTTACCATTGCCGGGCTGTCGTCCCGAGAGTTATTATCCACCACCAGCACTTCATAGCTCAGTTCCGGACGCGCCGCCCGGATGGAAGCCAGGCAGTCCCGGAGCAACTCCTTCACGTTCCAGCTGACGATACAGATTGAGAGATCGTATTGTTTTAACCGCGATTCGCCCATTTAATTGTGTTTCACCGGTTGTTTCAGAATTATAATAAAGGGCAATCTCTCGCCTATGACTCCGGGTATCCGGGAATGGTGACGAATATCTTATTCTGAGCCGGGATCTTTCCCCGGGAAAGAACATTCTCCCGATGATCCATAATCACATACTCAGTTACTCCGGAAGGAAACTTCTTAAACTGCACCCCGAACTCCGAAAGCGAAAAAGGAGAGCGATTATCCATAACTATCCGTAAGACAGGGCCGACTTTCCTGGTCTCCACCCGTAATCTCCTGCGGGCACGCCACCACCGGGTGAGTTCGCTCAAGGTGCAGCACCAGGTATTTTCCTTATGAATAACTTCCAGGAAAGCATCCAGCAACTGGAGACGCACAGGGTTAGCAACATTCCCTATGAAAGTATGGCAAACAAATACCCCGTTCTCGCCCTTCACCCTCTTGAAAAGATTCAGAGCTTTGGTGTATTTTTTGGTAGGGTCAATACAATCGGTGAATTCTAAAAGATTGAATCCGGAAGGGTGATAAGGATATATAAGTCCCTGGGAGAGTGATGGCTTGAGGAGGGTATTGAAGGTGCGGGGAGGAAATACAGAACTTGAATCGTAGAGAAAATCAAGCGACTCCAGAACCCGGAATGTCTCCCGGTTGGTACTGAAAGAGGGCGCTCGGAAACCGACCGGCGGGAATCCCAGCTCGGTTAAAAGTTCCTTCCCCTCCTTGACGCGCCTTATCTGCTCTTCGAATGAAAGGGGGAGCAACTCCTGGCCGGGTTCCGCCCCCCGAGCCATATCCGGACCGTAGGTATGATATGTTCCGGCCTGGGCTATCTCATGGCCGTCAGCCTTTAACTTGACGAGCTCCGCCACTACATCGGGACTCTCATTGAGAGGATGCGTCTTGATATAATTGGGGATGACAAAGAATACCCCCCTGATATCTTTCTTCTTCAGGAAGAGACGGAGGATATCAATATCCTCCGGGGTGGTTGATCCCTCGATATAATTATTGGTAAAGACTGTGGCTGATTCATATCCGTGGGGATAGATATCAACCTGGATGTAACGATTCTTGATAAACAGGAGCGGCGGACCGTAAAGATAATCTCTGGTAATGAAAAAGGTATTGATCAAAATATAGACAACAATTGCCGAGATAATTAGTATCACAATGAACGTTATTTTTTTGGCCGGGTTCTTTTCCATCGCAGACCTCGCATATTTATGGAATACTAAGCGCGAAAGAGCATATCTTATTTTAATTGGCAATGCATCTAAAAAATCAGAATCCTGAAGCGTTTATTTCTTCCCATGTCTACAAGACGGGAGAGGAGATCAGGCTCGGGGGCGAGTCGTATCACATCCTCGCGATCGCGGGGCGCGGACGACGCAGCATCGTCTATCAGATAAAGGATGGAGGTGGACAGCGGAGAGCGTTAAAAGTGGCAACGGACCTGAGACCAGAGACTATAGCTTCAATTAAAAACGAGCGGATGAAAGCTCTGGCTTACACCAGGTATGGCTTCAAACATGCCGAGGTTATTTCCGGGGGACCTGATTTCGTGATAAAAAGATGGGTGGACGGTACCCGGGGCGATGAATGGACCAGAGAGTGGGCGAAAACAGGTTGCCCTCCGAACTCCCCTCAATTTATCCGGCTGGTGGAACTGATTCATCGATCCGCCGCAAAAAAAATCTATCTTCAAGATCTAAATCAAAATAACCTGATCTGGGACGGGACTGACTGGATTATCATCGATACCGGGAGCATTAAGAAGCGATTCAGCAGTTCCCGAATACTGCGGCTCTACCGGGAGTACATCTCGGAAAACTGGGGCCGGTCGACCAGCCCCGACTGCGGCGAGGTCTTCCGCCGCCTTCTTCCCCGGAAAGTACGCGCTTACTGATTACTCAATCGCTTCTTTCAAGACCCGGGCCAGGCGGGGAGCCATGACTGTCAGGGAGTACCGCTCCTTCACGATCTTCCGGGCCGCCCGGCCCATCTCCTCCCTCTTCTCCGGCGATCTCAGCAGTTTCTCCAATCGCTCCTTCCACTCCGCCGGAGAGCCGGCAAAATAACCGTTAACCCCTTCCTCTACCACTTCCCGATTGGCTCCTACCGGAGAACAGACCGCCGGAAGAAAAGCGGCGCCGTACTGGAGAATCTTCAGGGCACATTTCCCCTCGGTCCAAGGATCGGAGAGGAGAGGCATGATGCCGATCTCAAACCCGGTCAGATCCGAGACTTCTTCCGTCCGGGACCATCTCTTAAAGACCACCGGAAGACCGGGAAGATCGGGGGTCTCATCACTGACCACTCTGAAGGTAATCTCCGGGTGGGCCCGGATCAGCAGCTCCAGAGCAGGCCGAACCATCGATAGATAAATAAAGTTACTCCCGGTTCCCATCCATCCGATAGTATTCCCGGACCCCGGAGCCGGTTCCCCGGGAAAGGGGGCCAGGTCGACGACGGAGGGTATGACCGTGACCTTCCGGTTGTAGGCGGACGCCCACCGGGCCAGATAGCTGTTCCCGGCGATTACCAGATCGGCGCCGGCAACCTGTCGTTGAAACTTGCGCATCCGCATCCCTGATTCCAGCCGGGAAGCATTGGAGTCCCGGAACATTACCGCGTCGTCAAAATCATAGATCAGCCGGCGGGCGGAACGTCGGAGCCTCGCGTAATCAAACCGGTTGAGAAGCTTGCGATGGAGGAGGACCGCGTCGAACCGCTCGGCCGATTCCAGCATCTTCCGTCTCTCCTTCTTCGGCCGGCTCAACTCAACCACTTCCAGGACAATCCCGAACGCCTTCAGCGGATCGAGATATTGAAGGACTCGAAACCGGCAGCTGGGGGCGTTCTTATCGGGAACGAGAATCAATATATTCATCATAGATATCAAGAATCTCCTTTATGTTCCGGGAATAGGGGAACTCCTCAGCCCGACGTCTCCCTGCTTCTCCCATCTTGCGGCGCAACTCGGCATCATTGAGCCGGGTGATCCGATCAGCCAGCTCGGTAAAATCGGCCGGGGTCCGAACCACGAAGCCTTCTCTTCCGTCCTTAATAATCTCCGAGGTGCCGCAATAGGAGGTGGTGATAACCGGCAGCCCGCTGGCCATTGCTTCCAGAACCACCAGGGCCGATGGATCATAATAGCTGGGATGAACGCAGATGTCGGCCGCGGCATAGTATCGTTGAATCTCTTTATTAGAGCTGATAAACTTGCACTTATCCCTCACCCCGCGTTTCCGCGAAAAGGAAGTAAATTGTTTTACCTTCCCACTCCCAAATACCCCGACTACAAAATGGTTCTCCGGATCCCGGTTATTGAGTAAAGCCAACGCCTGAAGCAACGACCGGAGCCCCTTAAGACGAAAGTTGTGAGCGACAAAGATGATAAAGATATCCTCCCCGGTCAGCCCCAGCGAAAGTCTGATCTCTTTCCGGTAAAACCGGCGGTTATGAGGATGGAACTTCTCCAAATCAATCCCGTTTCGTACGACTTTCACCTTCTGCGGGCTCAGCCGGCAGTACCGGATCAGATCATTCTTCACCATCGCCGAGATGGCTATCACTATTCTCGCTTCCTTTATCTGAATCTTCTCCACCAGGAAATAAACAATCCTTCGCAGACTAAAGATATAAGTCATAATCTTCAGCATTTTGCTAAAAAAATTGTCGATGGAGCGCAGATTCCCGACCAGACCTCCCATCTGGGAACCACCCAGCGGTTGAAACACATCCATCCCCCAGGTGCGTCCGAAGGAGTGAACAATATCAAACCGGCCGCTTCTCACCTCTTTCCAACACCGCAGAGCAAAACAGATGGTCTTGAAAAAGCGGGGAATCGGGAGGCATTTGATGACATGAATATGTAGATTGCCCCGGCTCTGCCGCCTGGACTTAAGGGTAAAGATATGGACTTCATGCTCATCGTCGGAGAGGAGGTACGAAAGATCGTTTACATAGCGCTCCGCTCCTCCCCGAGCAATGATAAAATTTTCAATACAGAAAGCGATCTTCATTTTTTTATTTTTAAACCTTGTTTTATAAATAGCTCATGCTTCTCGTCCGTCTTCCCGGTCACCGGACATCGGCTGAGCGTAAGGGCTTCCCCTCAACCTTGATAACAACTTCCATTTTATCAGGTGGAGACTGTCTCTCCAGCGTCTCCGGCGCGCTTGACGAACCAGATATCTTCTGAACTCCTTATCTTCCGGAGCGTAAGCATTGAGAAAGCGCAGCGGGTCTCGGGGAGAAAGAGCCGGTTTAACCAGCCGCAATTTCCTGAAGGAACGATAAAGACGGAGCAGGTTCTTTACAGCCACCTTGCTCCGAGGTGGCCTATCATGAGTAGCCTTGTCGAAATCGAGGATGAAGATCCGCAAGCCGGCCGGAGACTGCTGAATCGTTATATTCTTCAGTTGAAGATCGGCGTGATTAAACCCGGACCGGTGCAACGCCGCAATAAGTGCGCCGGTTTCGGCGATAATCTCCCTCTTCTTCCTGATCATGAGGGGAGAAGGATCAGCCGGCCACTGACGGAGATAGGTGAACAGGTCATAGCTATCGGGAATATAGATCGTGATGAGAGCCGCCCGGACCAGGCCGGCACCAGCCGGATCGATGATCAGACCCACCGCTTCCGGAACCCTGATCCGTGCCCGGGCGGCTTCCGTAAGCAGTTTAAGTTCCTTCATCGGCCGGGACACTCCCCGAAGAAGGTCCCGGGTCAGCCGGCGGAAAACCCCCCCGTGGAAGTAATGCCTGACAACCAGCTTCCCCCGCCCGGAAGTAACTACCGCCAGGCGACCCCGGCCACTCAGATATTCAACCTCGGCCCAGCCTGCTTCCGGCGAAGGTCCACCTCTCTCGGCCAGACCCCGGATCTCCTCCCCCCATCCAACTTTGAAGACATAAAATTTGCCTCCCGCTGATCGGCAGTCGAACCCTTCCGGCAAAGTCTTTTTTATCTCTGATATCTTCAAAACTAATTTTTTTGCCCGGAAAATTTTTTAAAGACCATCTCGGCGGTAATCTCATCCATGCATCTCATCGACCGGCAGCTTCGCTTCCCGCAGGGCGCGCAGGCTACCCCGGCCGAGACCACCAGATCCCGGTGGCGAAAGGGGCCAGTCCGGGAGGGGTCGGCCGCCCCGAAGAGACCGATGGTCCTGGTTCCCAGCGCGGAGGCGATATGCATGGGCCCGGTATCCCCGGAGACGACCGCGTGGGCCATCAGGAAGAGCCCCCCCAGTTGTTTAAGCGAAGTCCGGCCGGTACAGTTCAGCATCCGATCATTCCGGACCAGCTCCGCTATCGACCGCCCTAGCGCGGTATCCTGCGGTCCCCCCGTGAGAATCAGGGCAAACTTTGTCCGCTCAAGCACGAGCCCGGATAACTCGACCCAGCGATTCTCCGGCCAGCGGTTGGCGGGCTTGGCCGCGCCGATATTAAGGACGACAAAACCCTCGTCGATAAAGCTCCCGGGTAGCAACCGTTCGGCCACTTCCCGGTCGTGGTCCGAGATCGACAGGCTGAAATGAATATCGCCGTAACTCAACCCGAGATACCCGGCAAACTCAAGGTACTGGAGAACCATGTGACGGGACGGGTCACGGGGAGGGATCTTGCGGTTGGTAAAGAGCCAGGAGAATTCCTTGCAACGCTTTTGATCAAAACCCAATCGTCTCCGGCAACCGGAGAAGGCCGTAAAGAAAGAACTTCGCAATATCCTCTGGAGATCGATCACCAGGTCGGGCTTAAAAGCCCTGATCTCTTCGAGAACCCGGCGGGCGGCGGCGATGCCGCTTCCCCGTTGATAGATAATAAAGCGGTCTACCAAACGGTGTCCTTCGACAATCGGATATGACTTCGGCTCGATCAGCCAGCCAAGTTTCATCTCCGGGCATTCTGACTTCAGGACATTTACCAACGGCAGGGTATTAACCACATCCCCGATCGAGCCCAGCTTAACGATCAGTATCTTGTTTGGGAAATCCACGATAATAAAGTGAACTAAAGTGAACTAAAGTGACTAAAGTGAACTTCCGCCTTCGCTAAAGCTACGGCGGATAAAAAAGTTAGCTTTCGCCTTGCTCCGCCGATCCCGGCGGCCGTTGCGGCTCCTCTCTCAACTGGAGATAGAGGGGAAGCGATCTCTCCTGCCTTCCGTCAATCGCCAGGTTGATGGCATATTCACCCGGTCTTTCCAGTTTTATTCTATCCATGTTTAGAATCAGGTTGGTTGCCACCGTCTTTGCGGCCGGCCCGAACTTGACCCGCACCGCGCCGTCCAGCGGCGGCAAGACCGGTTTGCCGTCCTCATCCATGAAACTGATCCGGACCCGGTGTTCACCTTCCTCAATTCGGGAAAAGCGAACCCGTAAAGCCAGCGCGCAATGGGGCCAGACTACCGGCAACTTTACCGAGTGGATGGTATCAAAAGTGCCGAGGATGTTCAGTTTTCCCCGGTAATCCGTCGCCGCGTCGCATAATACAAATGTCTCAATTTCCATGTGAGTCTCCTTTTATTCCCTCATCTTTACATCTTCTTGATCCAGCAGTTCCTCAACCTGGCCCATCACTTCTTCCGGCGTTATCTCTTCCATGCATTTAAAGTCGGTCGGGCAGATCCTCTTCAAGCAGGGGCTGCAATCAACGCCTTTATAGATGATCCGCACCCCCCTCCCCCGCGGACCGGTCGCCGCCGGATCCGTCGAGCCGTAGATGCCGACAACCGGAACCCCGAGCGCCGCCGCCAGGTGGAGCGGGCCGGAGTCGTTGGCCACGAAGACCCGGCAGAGCTTTATCAGGGCGGCCAGCTCCTTAAGGTTGGTCTTCCCCGCCAGGTTGAAGACCCCCGCCCCGGCAGCTTCCACCACTTGCCGCAAAATATCCCGCTCTTCATCAGAACCGAATAATAAGACTGGAACGCCGGTTTTTTTAACCAGTAACTCAGCAAGCCGGGCAAACTTTTCCAGGGGCCAGCACTTGGCCGGGCCGTAACTGGCGCGGGGGTGAAAACCGATCAGAGAACCCCTCCCACCATAACCGGTCTCCTCCCGGAGCAGTTCCCAGGCCCGGTCGAGCAGATCGCCGGAGGGGACAATCCGCGCGAATGGAACCGGGTGGCTGTTTTCTTCGCCCCCGATTAGACGATAATAATAATCAATCCGATGTGTATTACGGTAACCGAGGGGCGATCTCACCGCCCGGGTCAAGAGCAAGGAGCGTCCCTCTTCAGCGTATCCCCAACGGCGGGGGATACCGGCCAGCCGTATCAAGAGGGCGGATTCAAACGATCGGGGAAAGATCACGGCCAGTTCGAATCCCCGGCTCCGGAGCATCCCGATCAAAACCCGTTTCCGTTTCAGATCTCTCCAGCCACCCCTGAGATCATGGACGATGACATCGTTGACCTCCGGCACCATCTCCCAGAGCGATCCCAGGCTGCTCCGGACCAGGATAGTGAGCCGCGCCTCCGGGAATAACTCCCGCAGCCTCCGGACCGCCGGGAGGGTAAAGATATTGTCCCCCAACCAGTTCGGCTCCCTGATCAGAATCTTCTGAGTTCTGTCTTTTATTATAATAGAATTTAGCGCCTGCGGCGCAACTTCGTAGTGCAGGGCTTTAGCCCTGCCTGAGGCAAGCAGGACTAAAGTCCTGCACTACGGCATTTATTGAATATTAATTACTTCTGCCATCTCCGGTGGACCCAGAACCAGAGTTCGGGGCGTTCCCGGATCTTCTTTTCAAAGATCGCGGTAAAACGCCGGGTCACTTCCCGGACCGCCTCCTGGAGCGGGAGCCCTTGCGGAACCGGAACTTCCCGCTCGAAGACTACCTGATAACAGCCATCGGCTTCAAAATAGATAAAGACCGGGATCAACGCGGCCCCGGTTTTGAGGGCCAGAACCGCCGGCGCGACCGTGGTGAGGGCCGGGCGACCAAAAAAGGTAACCTCCACACTCATCTTCCGGGCTCTCTGGTCGGCCAGAATCGCCACCGCGCCGTTCTTCCTCAGGTAGCCGGTAACTTCCGAGACAACCTCCTGCTTGGAGAAAAGCTCCAGACCGATTAGTTCCCGCAGATCTTTAATCATCCCATCCACGGCCGGATTCTTAATCTTCTGTCCCACCGCCGCTCCGCGGAACGAGAGGAGGCGAGGCATAAATCCCAGATACTCCCAGTTGCCGAAGTGAGAAAGGACAAAGATAATCCCTTCCCCCCTTCCGAAAGCAGCCTGGAGATGTTCCTCCCCCCGCACTCGAAAATTTATCTGCCAACCCGGGCGAATAAATCGTGGTATCCTGAGCAACTCAACCATGTTAAATCCCATCTGCCCGAAGGACCGGCGCGCCAACCGTCGAAGTTCGCCGGAGTTTATCTTCTCCGGAAAAGACCGCCGGAGATTCTCCCGGGCGATCGCTCTATGTTTTCCATCAAAATAATAGGCGGCCTCACCCAGAAAGCGCCCCAGGGCCCGGGCCGGCCGGGCCGGGAGAAGGCATAAAAAACCCCGGAGCAGTATTAATAACCAGTATGAAAACATACCCATTTTTGGATCATTTTATTATTGTATAATATCGGGTGCTGAGTATAGTATCATATCTTATTTGGTTTATAATCTTAATTGTTTCATGAATATCAAGCAGAAAACAGCTGTCGTCTCGACCCTTCTCAACCTCCTG
>JAVCDH010000041.1 GCA_030765805.1 Candidatus Euphemobacter frigidus | reverse complement strand
CCGGTCGCTGCCGCTTGAACCGGGGGTCTACCCCAAGGGAGACAAGACCAACTCCTCGGGAAACTACAGTATCCCATCTCTGGAAGCCGGCACCTATAACCTCTACGCCGACAGCAACCAGGGCAGCGGGATCCGGGTCTACCGTTCCCAGTGGTATAACCAGAAGGACAGTCAGAGAAAGGCGACAACGGTCTCCTCGAACACCTGGGGGAAAGACTTCCCGCTTTACAAGAATGGGGTCTATCCCACCCCGACCCCGACGCCCACCCCCGACTTCCAGGCGATTATGGTGGCAAGTGGTGATTACAACGGGGACGGGTTCTCGGATATCGCTATCTTCCGGGGAGCCTCCGGCCTCTGGGCGGTTCGCGGCATTACCCGCCTTTACTTTGGCGTTAACGGGGATTTGCCGATCTCAGGTGATTATGACGGGGACGGCACCGCCGATGTTGCCGTCTTCAGAAGTTCCATCGGTCTCTGGGCGGCCCGAGGCGTGACCCGCGCTTATTTCGGCGGGTCAGCCGATCAACCCATCCCCGGTGATTATGACGGCGATGGGTTCTGTGATATCGGGATCTTCCGTGATTATGCCGGCCTCTGGGCGGTCAGCGGTGTGACCAGGGTCTACTTCGGCGGTGCGGCCGATCAGCCAGCCATAGGCGATTACGACGGTGACGGTTTGGTTGATATTGCACTCTTCCGGGATAGTGTCGGACTCTGGGCGATCCGGGGCCTGAGCCGGATCTACTATGGGGCCAATTCCGATATCGCCGTTCCCGGTGACTATAACGGCACCGGTTACGTTGTGCCGGTTATCTACCGCCCGATCTCCGGGCTGTGGGCCGTCCACGGGGTGACCAGGGTCTATTTCGGGGGAGTCGGTTATCAGCCGGTGCCGGCCGATTATGACGGGAAAGGACGTGACGAGATAGGCATCTTCCGTCCCGACTGGAGCCTCTGGGCGATCCGGGAAGTAACTCGGGACTACTTTGGAATAACGGGGGATATGCCTGCAACCAGATAGAAGGCTGATTAACTGCTTCGGAATTTCAATAAAGTATTTTGACAGGATATACAGGATCAACCCCGGTAGACCGAGGGCAGGCAGGATAAGCAGGCTGCCCTGTGCCATAGGAGCGGGGCTTATTGCCCCGCTCCTTAACGTCAGAATTTGACGCGGAGGAAAAACATATTTTTCCTCCACGTCGAATCCTGACGTGGGCACGAAATCCTTTCGTGCCCATGGCACATAGCCGAATCCTGTTAATCCTGTCTAAATTGTTAAAAGTTGCCCGAGGCGAAGCCGAGGGCTAAGTTCTTATTTTCGGAGAAGAATTCTAAAGGAGACCCTCAAATGAAGCGATCTTGTTTTTTCAGGTTGGCCTGGCCCCTCATGGTTACGGTTCTCATGGTGTCAGTAATCTGCCTCCCGGCCACCATTGCCGCCGGAGAGAATATCCTCCCCTTTGAACCGGATGACACCCTGGAAGATATCCGGTACAAGATCGACTATAACGGGTATGACTTTACCGTCGGGCATAACTGGGTCTTCGACATGTCCTCGAATGAAAAAGCATCCTTTTTCAGCCGCTACCGGCCTCTTTCTCCCCGCCTCCACTCCGTTCACGACGAGATCGGTCCCCTGGCGAAATACCTGGGGAGGAAGACCCTTCCGGCCACCTTTGACTGGAGAGATTACAACGGCCACTCCTATATCGGCTCCATCCGGGACCAGGGTAATTGCGGCTCCTGCTACGCCTTTGGCGCCGCCGCCGCCGCGGAAGGAACCTATAACTGGATCACCGGCAGGTATGACGGCAACCGCGCCGATTTTTCCGATGCCTTTATCGCTTTCTGTCTCTCCGATCATTATACCGGATTTGACGGCTGTTACGGGGCCAACTATGACTACGATGAACTGCAGGCCCTGGTAGATTACGGCATCTGCACCGAGACTGAATACCCCTATAGCGACCATGAACAGAGCTGCCCCTTCGGAACCTATCCATCGCTTACTCAATTTCAGTCCTGGCACCGGGTCCCCTGCGGTGACATCGACGCGATCAAGACGGCGATCATGACCTATGGTGTGGTGGACGTCGCGGTATATGCCGGGACCGCTTTTCAGGGTTACGACGGCAGAGTTTATGAAGATTCCAACACCGACTGTGACGGGACTCCCTGCTACTATACCACCTCCAACCATGCCGTCGCCCTGGTCGGCTGGGACGACTCCCCTCCGGAAGGAGGAGGGGGCGTCTGGATCCTCCGCAACTCCTGGGGAACGGACTGGGGCGAGAGCGGGTACATGCGGATACGATACACCTCCGCCGTGGTGACCTGCGCGGTCAGCTACCTCGTCTATCCGCAAGCCCCGCCGCCGGCCTTTCTTAAGATCCAGACCGCCAATGTTAGTAAGATGAACACCTTTGCCCGGGAGGAGAGCATCCGGATCTTCCAGGGGATGGAGCCGGACATCGCCCTCCTTCAGGAGTGGGCGATTAAAGCTACCAGCAACCATCGCGCTTATGTTGATGAAGCCTTTGGCCCGGAATTTTATTATTACTTAGCCTACTCCAACCGCAACCCGGTCGGAGATCTGGCTGCCATGCCGAACGGGATCGTCAGTCGCTGGGCGATGCAGACCTGGGGGGGATGGGAATACCAGTCTGATCCTAATAAACCCTACTCCGCCTGGGCTATTATTGATCTCCCGGGAAAGGAAGAGAATCTGGGGGTGGTCAGTGTCCATCTTGCACCGGGCGACACCACGGAAGATAAAGAAAAACGGATCGAGGAGGCTAATGTAATAAAGAATTACGTGGAAGCGAATTTCGACACGGTAAATGATTATATCGTCGTGGGGGGCGACTTAAACGCCGTGAGCGGGAACGAAGCGGTCGAGTGGTGCCTACAGACCTTCGCCTTATTCCTCGAGCCGACCAACCATCGTCCGGAGGACCGGTTGGGAGATGAAAACACCAACCAGATCCGGGATAAACCTTATGACTGGATCATGCCCAACCAGCTATTGGACGACCTCCACACCACGCTGTATATCGGTGACTTAGATCCCCAATATGAGTATGACGAAGGGTTAGTCTTTGATAGCCATGTCTTCTCGCGTTGGTCGGATACCACTACCGCGGGCCCAGGCACTCCGCTCTGGAATCTCCCCCCGGTACTCTATGGAGACTCACACAGCAGCGAGATGGACCACATGGGGGTGATGAAGGCCTTCGATGTCTTTCCTTCGCCCACGCCCTCGCCCAGTGCACCCGCGACCCCATTGCCGACCGCGACTCCTACCCCGAGTGTAATCCCGACCGCCTCTCCGCAGCCGACGCCTCAACCGACTCCCACCGTGGAGATTATAATGGGGCCTATTCAGGGCCGGGTCTACGACCGGGAGACGGGAGCGGGGATCGCCAATATCTATGTGCGGGCCCTGGGTGATAATATAGTAAGTGCCGGCATCTCTGACAGTCAGGGGTATTACAACACCGGACTCCTCAATATCGGAATCTACGTAGTTTACGCGGACACATTTAATAATCCGGATTACCGGAACCAGTATTATAACCAGAAAGATAATGAGAATCAGGCCACCCGCGTGCCCTCCAATACTTCGGGGATTGATTTTCCGCTCTACCGGCGGGTCGTTTATCCCACCCCTGCGCCTACTCCTTCCCCGGCATTTCCTCCCGCCTCAATCGATAGCGGAGACTATAACGGCGATGGGGTCTCCGATCTCGCCATCTTTCGCCGGAGTACCGGCCTCTGGGCAATCCGCGGGGTGACCCGGGTCTACTTCGGCGGAGGAGGAGATATGCCCTCTTCCGGTGACTTTGACGGTGACGAGACGAGCGATATCGCTATCTTCCGGGGGAGGACCGGCCTCTGGGCGCTCCGCGGGGTATCTTATATCTACTTCGGATCCCAGGGCGACATCCCGGTCCCCGGCGATTATGACGGGGACGGGACCTGTGATATCGGTATCTTCCGCCGGGCCTCCGGTCTCTGGGCGGCCCGTGGCGTGACCCGGGTTTACTTCGGGGGGGCGAACGACGTGCCGGTGCCTGTCTACGGGGCCTGTCCCGAAAAATATATCGGTATCTTCCGGCCCGCCTCCGGCCTCTGGGCGATCCGGGGGTTAACCCGGATCTATTTCGGTGGGGCCGCCGATCAGGCTGTCCCGGCTAATTACCAGGGGCTCCATGCCGGCGCAGTCCAGTTGGGGATCTTCCGGGATGTTTCCGGTCTCTGGGCGGTCCGGGAGACGACCCGCGCGTACTACGGGACGACGGGAGACCGGGCCGTCCCCGCCAACTATCAGGGCCTGCTCGAGGCGAAGATCGCTATCTTCCGGGAGAACTCCGGGCTGTGGGGGGTCCGCGGGGTTACCCGCCTCTACTTCGGGACCGGGGACGATCTTCCGGTCTCCGGCCGGGCGATCAATCCTTCCAGTCCTAGTGTTCCCTGACCGCCTGCAGTTTCACAGGGAGAAACCCCGTCCTGGACGGGGTTTCTTTTTATGGGGGAGAAATTAATTTGCTTGTCATTGCGCATCGAGGAGCCTCGGCGGTAGCACCGGAGAACACTCTGGCTGCTTTTCGGGAAGCGGTCCGGGTCGGCGCGGATCTGATCGAGCTTGATGTCCGTCTGAGCCGGGACGGCGTGGTGGTGGTCTTTCACGACCGGGACCTTTCCCGGACTACCAACGGTGCGGGTCCGGTGGCGGCCAGAACGTTTTCGGATCTCAAGCGGCTTGACGCCGGAGGTTATTTCTCTTCCCGTTTTGAAGGAGAGAGGATCCCCGCCCTGGAAGAAGTGATCCATGTCGTCTCCACCGGCCGGACCGGGTTATATATCGAATTGAAGATCGATCGGGGAGGGGAAGATGTTCGGGCCGAGCTGGTGGATCGTACCCTGGCCGTGATCAAGAGTTGCCGGTTCCGGGAAAGGTCATTTCTGGCTTCCTTCGATCGTGAGTCTCTTCGTCTTGCCAAGGATGTCCTTCCCACGATGCGGACGGGACTTATCTTCCGGGATAAAGAAGTCTGGGAACAGAGTAAAGAAGAAGGCCGGCGGGATATCGATATTCTCTGCGCCCGCTGGAACATCGTGACCGCTTACCACGTGGAGACGGCTCATCAGGCCGGGAGGGAGGTCTTTGCCTGGACCATCGACCGCGCTGAGGAACTGGATCGGATCCTGCCACTCTCCGTAGATGGGATAGCCAGTAATAACCCCCAATGGCTGATAAATGCTTTAAAAGATGAACTTCCAACGTCGAACGTCCAACTTACAACGTCGAACGATGACGAAGCCCGGTGCTCGTAGTGTCCCGATTTAATCGGGGATCCAGTCGAGGCAAGGTCACTTGTAAATTGGAAGTTGGTCATTGGATATTGGAAATTCATATGGGGCCGAGACAGGGGGGTTAAAGGAACAAAGATAATGAGAAAAATAATCACAATAATTTTTCTGTTTATGTTGTCATCAACTGCATCATCCCAGACCCGCTGGATGCGGCTCCATCCCGATGTCTCCTGGAATTATCTGAAAGAGTGGGAGAAGGAACATAGCTGGCTGACACCGGCCCGGGAAGGGAAGATCTTCTTTCAGAAGCACAGGGTGGGGGAGGCCCGGACCTTGCTGGAGCAGGCGGTAGCTGAAGGATCCGATGACGGACGCCTCTTCTATGAACTGGGATACTGCTGCCAGGCCGAGGGGGATAATGAGAAAGCCCTCCGGTATTACCGGGAGGCGCTTGCCCGGCTGGCCCGGCGGGATCCCGAACATCTCTATCATTTCAACGCCGAATACTTGATCGGTGCTCTCTGCGAAGAGAAAGGGGAGGATGAAGAAGCGTTATCTCATTATGAAAACGCGCTTAAACTCCGCCCGGAGACGGCGATACTCTATTATCGTAAAGCCTATATTTTTCACCGGCAGGGGCACTCGGATCAGAGCCTGGCCGAGATCCGGAGAGTTTTAGAACTTACCCCTGATTCCGGCTCCGCTCTCTACCTGGCCGGGGTGCTCTCCCTGGAACGGGGAGATCTGCCTTCCGCCCGGAAGTACCTGGAGAAGGCAGTCCGGAACGGGGCCGAGGCTTCCTCCGCTTTTTACTGCCTGGGGGCTGTCTCCTCCCGCACGGGAAGATATGAAGATGCGATTGAATATTACGAAAAAGCCCTGCAGGCTGATCCGGAGCACCGGGAAGCCCGGATCGCTCTGGCGAACCTCTTTTTCGAAAGGGATGATTTCTCCGGAGCTCGGAAGCATCTGGAATGGTTGGTCCGCCGGGAACCGGCGGTCGCCCGCCGGCACTACAATCTGGGGGTTGTCTACCGCCAACTGGAGATGGATGAGGAGGCCGGACGGGAGCTGGAAGAAGCCCGGCGGATTGATCCGGATCTGGTCTTCCTCTCCGGGTACCCTTTAGAAGGTGTCGCCGCTCTATTCACGGAAGCTAATCAATCGCAGGCGGAGGGGGATTACCAGAGGGCGATCATCCTCTACCGGCAGGCCCGGGCGGAGGATCCGCTCTTTATTCCTATCCGGTATAACCTGGCTCTCGCCTATGCCGCCCGGGGAGAAAGGAATCAAGCGATCCGGCAGTACACCCGCCTGCTCAGGATTGATCCTGATTATGGTCCGGCTCACCTGAACCTGGGAATATTGGCGTTCAAAAAGAAGCTTCGCTCCGCCGCCTATCATCTGCGGAAGTATCTGGAGCTGAAACCGGACTCCGGCCAGGCGGATCTAATCAAAAGATACCTCCGCGAACTCCGGGGCTGGTAGGGGAGGGGGGAAGAGTAAAAGATGAACGTTCAACTTCGAACGTTCAACGCCGAACGTCCAACGTCGAATACGACCAGGCTACGGCCAATGCGACAACTTCGAAATTCGCACTTCCAACTTCGAACTTGAAAGTCTATTCGTATTCTGAGGTCAGCAGTTCTTCCCTATCCGTATCGGTGTACTCCATCGTCCGGATTGTGGTATCTCCCATGATCTCTGGCTTGAGAAGGCAGGTCTCGAGGAAATCGCAGCTCTTACAGTACTTGTTCTTCTTGGGAGGGAAGTAGATGCTCTCTTCCTGATCCGGATCGTAATTCTCCTGGAAGAGCTTGACATTCTCTTTCATCTCGGCGGCCACAGCGTCGATCGCGGCTACCACTTCGGGGAAGTCCGCTGCCTTTCGGGTGGTAATCAGTCTCTCGTCGAAGTTGGTCATGAGAAGCGAGAGCTGCTTGATCTTCATCTTGAAGAGGGTTTCACAGGCCCAGAAGTAGATCGTCAACTGGTCGTCCTCATCCGCGGCCTTCTGAGTGCGTCGGGTCGGTTCCGTCTTGTAGTCCAGGATCTCAAATGTCCCATCATCAAGTTTATCAATCCGATCGATAAAACCGACCATTACCGCGTTCTTGCCCAGGGGTACCTCGAAGTAATCCTCGATCGCGTAGGCCGGCCGGTATTTCCCGTTGGCACAGTAGTGCTGGTAGTACTTGGTGATCTGTTCTACCCCCTTGTTGTAATAACTAATCTTTTCTTTTTCATCCCGGTACCCTTCGGCATGGTTGTTGAAGGCCTCATCCCAGAGACCAAGAAGGTGTTTAAGAGAAGATTTTTTCGAGCCGTGCGGGTCATAATAGTTTTCAAAAGCTTCATGGATAGCGAGCCCGAAGGAGAAGAACGGCTTGGGCTCTCGGCTAAACTTTCCTTCCAGGTAAGAGTTCTTCCAGGCCCGGGGGCATCTTTTATAGGAACTGAGCTTGGAGTAGCTGAGCCGGATCCGGTCACTGAAGACTTCCGGGGTCTCCCCGGCGATCTCACGGGGGGTCAACGGCCAGGCGGGACAGGCTTCCAGGTACTCGCAGGAGTTGCAGAGGGCCCCCTTCTCAGCCAGGGCCTTCGGGTCGTCAACGCCTCCGGATATTTTTTTTGCCGCCGGGAGAATCTTCTCCAGCAGCCCCAGGACTGCGCTTTTGCCTTTCTCCAGGCTTACGATATTAGCGGCGGTCTGATCGATCAGATCGGTGACCTCTTTGATATCATCGGGAGTAGGCGTAACACTGATCTTCCGGTTCGCGCGGAGATAATAAAAACTGACCTTCGAGACCTTTCCTTCCAGCCTCTTGTGAGCGTTTGCGCCCAGATAGAGAATGACCGCCTGCGTATCCCGGGCCAGTTCGGAGGGTTCCAGAACGTTCTTTCCCGTCTTGTAATTGATAACTTCGTAAGTCCCATCCGGCAGCAGGTCCACCCGGTCGACCCGAGAAGAGATGAAGCACTTCTTCGTCTTGGCTTTGACCATCAAGCTCAGGTATTTAACGTCGTGCTTTTCGGGCGAGTAGGATTTATAGAATGTCTTCAGGATATTCTCCGCCAATCCCCGGTACTGTGTCTCTTCTCCGGCATCTTTGTAGCCCGAGTGATCCCAGTTGCGGTCGAGCAGGTTGAGCAGGAACTCTTCGGAGGGGAGGGGAGTAGTACCTGCCTTGTGAAAATACTCCAGGGCGTTGTGGAGGGCCTGGTAGAAACTGAGCCCCGCACTGGCCTTGGCGCGCACGGAAACTTGGTCGATATTTGCCAATTTGTACTTTAAGGGGCATTGCAGAAAGGTTCGTATCTTTCCCAGCGACAGTTTAATGGCATCCATCTTCTCCTCCTTTTATAAATAGGAATTTAACGTCATATTATCACACCTCTTGGATAGAGGTCAAATTATTTTGGGTTGAATAGCGGTGAGTTTATGATAGTCTTTATATTTTCGTGCTTTTAACAAGATTTTTTTGAATACTGCCGCTACCTGTTTGTATATTCAATTAATCGCCAAATACGCGAAAAACACTGGAGAATGAACGCCATCAGCAGGAAAACGCGGTTCAATGCCTCCCGTCTGATCTTTCTCTCTTTCCTGGGAACGATTCTCTTCGGGACGGTGCTCCTGATTCTTCCTTTCTCCACCCGTTCCCCCGGATGCATGAATATCGTGGACGCGCTCTTTACCGCGACCTCGGCTACCTGTGTTACGGGCTTGGTTGTGGTGGATATCGGAAGTTATTTTACTCCTTTCGGCAAGGCGGTTATCCTGCTCCTGATCCAGTTAGGCGGCCTCGGGATAATGACCATGTCGACTTTCTTTCTGGTCATGCTGGGAAGACGCTTGTCCTTAAAAGACCGGATCTTGATGGAGGATACACTGGGAGAGAAGAAAGTCAAAGGATTGAAAGGACTGATCAAGCTGATTGTCGGGATGACGGTTTTTCTGGAGGCGCTCGGCGCCGTCCTCCTGGCCTGGAGATTCCATCGTGCTTATGGATATCCGGTCGACCAGGCGATTATCCACGGGATCTTTCACTCCGTCTCCGCCTTCTGTAACGCGGGTTTCTCTCTCTACCGGACCAGCCTGATGCGCTTCGGGGGCGACTGGTGTGTAACCGGACTAATGGGAGGTTTGGTCCTGCTGGGAGGGATCGGTTTCGTAGTCTGGTATAATCTCACCCACTATTATTTCTGGCGTCGGGATAAGACCAGGAGAGGAAGGGTCCGGCTTCAGTCAAAGATAGCCCTGACCATGAGTGCGATACTCCTGTTGATTATGTTCCTCTTTCTGCTGACGGTGGAGTGGGATAATGCGCTGAAAGGGTTGACCCTGAGCGAGAAACTCTCCCGCAGCTTCTTCCAGGCCGTTACCCCGCGGACGGCCGGTTTCAATACCATGTCGATGAACCGGTTGAATCCGGCCACGATCTGGGTAACCATCATAATGATGTTTATCGGTGCCTCTCCCAGTAGTACCGGCGGCGGGATCAAGACCTGTACCTTTGCCGTGATTCTGGCGTCGGTCTTTGCCATGGTGACCGGGAAGAGGCAGATCATCTTCCGCCGCCGGAGCATCCCCGATCACATCGCGGTAAAAGCAATCAGCATCGCGGTCATATCTCTGGCAGTTATCTTTATTGCCTGTACATTATTACTTCTGGTCGAGTCTACTGCCAGCGGGTCGTTTTACCACCAGGGTTATATAAGCGATATTATATTTGAGACCGTCTCCGCGTTCGGGACGGTCGGCCTCTCCATCGGGATTACCCCCCATCTCTCATATCCGGGGAAGTTCATAATTATCCTTACCATGTACGTGGGGAGGATCGGCCCCCTGGCCCTGGCCCTCTTAATCGGACGCCGAGCTTATCCTCCGGCCGTCGTGCAATATCCTGAAGAATCGGTGATGGTTGGTTAAATGTCTGTATCAAAATTTTCAGCTTGAGGTTCCCTATCTTTGCGGGATGCGCCTCGGGCGCGCAATAAATTTCGTAGAAAATTTCGTATTTATGTTATTATTATACCAGGTTTTGTCAGGGGAGATTTTATCATGAAACAATATGTTGTCATCGGAGCCGGGCGTTTCGGCAGCGCGGTGGCTATTACCCTTACCCAGAAAGGGAAGCAGGTTATGGTGCTGGATAAGGATGAACAGGTCGTTCAGCGAATGAGCGAGATCGTCACCCAGGCTCTCCAGGTTGATGTCACCGCAGAAAACGTTTTGGAAAGTCTGGATCTTGGTGATATGGATGTGGCTGTAATCGGAATCGGGAGCAACCTGGAAGCGAGTATCCTGACCACGATGCAGCTTAAAGAGATGGGAGTTAAGACGGTTGTCGCTAAGGCTACCACCCGTTCCGATAAAAAAATATTGAGTCGGGTCGGGGCCGACCGGATTATCTTCCCGGAACGAGACATGGGGGTCCGGGTCGCCAACTCCCTGGTCTCACCGACTATCTTTGATTATATCCAGGTCTCACCGGGATTCGGGATCGTTGAGACGAAGGTCCCCAAAGATCTGCAGGGGCAGACCCTGGGGGAGGCAAATGTCCGTTCGCGATTTGGAGTGGATATTGTCGCTCTGAGACGTCAGGCTCCCCGCCTGGATAAGAACGGAGAATCGGAGCTAAAGGATACCGTTATTATCGCTCCCCCGGCAACGGAAGTTTTAGGAGAAAATGATATCCTGGTTGTGATCGGGGAAGAAAAAAATATCGAGAAGTTCAAGTCCACTTAATCCTATAATTATTAATATGACAAACGTGGTCTTCTTTAAGCGAAAAGAAAAAAAGCTCCTGGAGGAGATCAATAAAGATCCCCAGAACGCGGAGAACTTTCTCCGTCTGGGGAAACTCTATTTCCTCAAGGGGGAATATGACAAGGCCGTTGATATCTATCAACGCGGGCTGAAGATCGCTCCCCGCGAAATATCTCTGCTCTTTAATTATGCCGTAACCCGGGAGGCTCAGAAGGAGATCGACAGTGCCAAAGAGCTTTATCTGGAGATCCTCTCGATCGATCCCAACGACAAGTCGACTCAGGAACGCCTGGATAAGATTACCGATTTTTAAAAAATCGCTACGCGATTTTTTAAAGTTAGTTATTCCGCTTTACCGCCAATAATAGTGAATCATAAGTTAGTGATCCCCAAATCTCGCTATCCATTTTCGGAGACATTCCCTCCAGCGGTTAAAGTTCTTCTCATTGCCAATATCGGAAGTTATATTCTCGGTATGTTGTGGGTCCGGTATGACCTCATTTTCGGCCTCATGGCTCCGGAGGTCTTTACCCAGCTTAGACTGTACCAGTTTGTAACATATTTCTTCATACACTCGAGTAGTCATCCGCTGCACATTATTGTTAATATGCTCATATTATGGATGTTCGGGCGCGAACTTGAGGCATACTGGGGTACAATCTATTTTTTAAAGTATTACTTTGTCACGGGAATCGGTGCCGGGTTGTGCTCATTGCCCTTTATATGGGGGGATTCATCTGTAGTCATCGGTGCTTCCGGTGCGATATTCGGTCTTCTTCTAGCCTATGGAATGCTTTTCCCGAATCGGATGATTACCCTGTTGCTTTTATTTGTTCTTCCGGTGCGGCTGAAAGCCCGGCAACTGGTATTCATCTTAACCGGCCTGGAATTGCTCTTGCTTTTTAACAGAGGCGGGGGAGGGGGGATAGCTCACTTCGCTCATCTGGGCGGCGCTCTGGTTGGGTTTATATATTTAAAATGGCCGACGTCCCGGAAGAAGAAAGAGTCCATCCCGTCCGGATTCACACCACCGGATCCCGGGGAGAGATTTCAGGATGAACTGAATCGCGTTTTAGATAAGCTGGCCCGGGAAGGGTGGGGGGGGTTAACCAACCGGGAGAAAGAGTTTCTCCATGACGCGAAACATCATCTATAAATTTGCTCGCTCTGATCGCAAATTTATCTGGCTCCAACCGCGTTGGAGCATATAATGAGATAGAGTAAAATGAAAGAGACCATTTTTAAATTGGTATTAACTCTGGTTGGTATTGCCCTGTTGGTAATGCATCAGGGAGCTGCCCCCGGCTATGCCGATGAGCAGAGCTGGCAAAAACTGATCGAGGAAGCGGTCGCGAACGGTGATTACGCCGCCGCTCTTGATTATCTCAGCCGGCTGGAGATTGATCAACCCGATAATCCGGAACTCAAGAAAGCCAGAGTCCAGCTTCTAAATAGCCTGGGGAACAGTTATTATCGGGATCGGGATCTAAGCCGGGCCCGGGATACCTTTCTCGAGGCATTGGATTTAAACCCCCGGAATTATCTCACCCTCATGATGCTGGGCGAGATCGCCTATTATTCACAGAGACTGGACGAGGCCCGACGGTACTGGGAGGCGGCTCGGAATCTCCGGCCCGGTGACCCCCGGATCGTCGATCGTTTGCGCAAACTGAGCAAGGAAGAAGCGATCGAAAGTAAGCTGGACGCGTCTCAACTGGCTAATTTCGACATTCGGTTTCACGCCCGGGCGCCGGGATATAAAGTTTATGATATTGAGAGTTATCTTCTCGAGGCGTATCAAGAGATCGGCTACGATTTTAACTACTACCCGGTCCGATCGATTGTGGTCCTTCTCTATACAGCCCATGAGTTTTCAAAACTCCGGGATACCCCTTACTGGGTGGGCGCGCTCTATGATGGGAAGATCAGGCTTCCGGTCAGTGGTGAGCGGCTCAGTGCCGCCGATATCAAGAAGATCCTCTGGCATGAATATACCCATGCCTTGATTAACGATGAGACCGGGAATAATTGTCCGAGATGGCTCCATGAAGGGCTCGCTCAATGTCAGGAAGCGAAGGTAGTCCCGGTTGACGAGGGGCCGTTGCGGTATGCTCTCCGGCATGACGGGTTGATTCCGCTTTCTCAGCTTGATCGGGCATTTGGCTTCGACCAACCGCCCCGGCAAGTTCACCTGGCCTATGCCCAGGCCTACTCGCTGGTCGATTATCTGATCCAGCGATATGGATTCTGGAGAATAAACGTTATCCTTGGGGAGTTGAAGAAGGGAAAGAATTGGAAGCTGGTCTTCGAGGACGAGCTGCTGATGCCGATCTCCGAGCTTGAAAAGGAGTGGATTTCCCAGCTCTAACCCGATTCATTCATAATGAAAGCCGCCATCATTGTCAACCCGACTTCCGGTCGGATCGACTATCTCGATCGGCTTACCTGGATGGAAGATGAACTGGTCCGGCATGGGTTCCAGGTTACGGTCCGCACTACCTCCGCTCCTCTGGAAGCCATTGAACTGGCGCGGCGGGCGTCAGGGGAGGGGAGTGAGCTGGTCATCTCGGTAGGGGGTGACGGAACCTTGAATGAGGTTATTAACGGCATCTCCCTCTCCCGGAGTAGGTTAGGGATCATTCCGGTTGGGTTAAGTAATGTTCTGGCCCGGGAACTGGGGATCCCGGCGGATCCCGAAGCGGCCTTGCGGATTATCACTGCCGGACATACCCGCCGGATTGATCTCGGGTCGGCTAACGGTCGGCTCTTCTCGATCATGATCAGTATCGGACTGGACGCGGAAGCGGTGAGGATTGTCAGTTCCTCCCTGAAGAAGTACTTGAAGCGGTATGCCTATCACCTGGCCGGCTTGAAGGCCTTGATCTCTTTCCGACCCCCTCCCTTTACTGTCATTGTGGACGGGGAAAGGGAACTGCTGGGTCGGGCCGCGGTCATCTCCAACGCCCGGTTCTATGGCGGCCCCCATCGAATTACACCCGATGCCAGAGTGGATGATGGCTACCTTCATTGCTGCCTCTTCGAAAAAGGCAGTCGTCGAGATTACGCGAGATATTTCTGGGGTGTACTGAGAAAAAAACACCATACTTTTTCCGATGTCACTCTCATCAAAACCCGTCAGGTCCGGATTGATACCCCCGGACTGCCGATTCAGGCCGATGGCGATTACATTGGGTATACCCCGATCCGGATCCAACTCCTCCCGAAACAGTTGACGGTTCTGGTTCCGTCACCGGAGACGAATAAAACCCGCTCTTCTTCGTCTAATAAATAGAATGACCGCGGCCGATGAAGACTACGAACTGGTCCGGCGTTGTCTGCAGGGAGAGATAGATGAGTTTCGGGAATTGGTTGAAAAATACCAGCATCGGTTGTATCTCCTCATATATGGAATCATTCTAGACCGGGAGCAGGCCAGAGATCTCACCCAGGAAGTCTTTCTCAAGGCCTATCGCTCTTTAAATAAATTTAAAGGCAGGTCACGCTTCTACACCTGGCTCTACCGGATCGCTTTCAACCTGGCTCTGGATGAGAAAAGGAAGATGACCGGCCGGCCCCAGGTTGAGTATGACGACGCCCGGGAAATCAATCCGGCCGGGTCTCGATCGAGACGAAGCCTTCGTCCGGATCGTGAGGTTATGAGGGAAGAATTATACAAGATGATCCTGGGGGGACTGGAGACACTTACCATCCCGCAGAGAACGGCCGTAATCCTGCGGGAGTGGGAGGGATACTCCTACGCGGAGATCAGCAAGATCATGAAATGCTCCCGGGGAACGGTAATGTCTCGTCTTCATTACGCCCGGGAGAAGTTGAGAGAACATCTTAAGCCGTATCTATCCGGGAAGTGAATGTTTTTTAGCAGGTTGTGATTATGAATACCGAAACTTGTCGAAAGATGGGAAGGCGGCTGGAAGCCTACTTCGATAAACAGTTAACACCGGAAGAGAGCCGGGAGTATGAAACTCATCTTGGCCGGTGCGAGCGTTGTACGCGTGTGTTGGAAGACTACGCGACAATCAGCCGGGCTCTGGATAGTCTGGCCAGGGAAGAACTCCGGCCGGAGAGAGAGACTTCTTACTGGCCCGAGATTCGGTCCCGGCTGATAGAGGAAGTTCCCACTGGCTGGAGCTATCCGGCGCGGAAGAAGTTATGGCTTTGGCGGCGTCCAGCCTGGATTGGCCTAGCGGTCAGCGCTGCCGCGGCGCTGATTATCTATTTTTCAGGCGTCCTGGTGCCCGGCAGACTTCCGGCCAATTACTGCCGGATAGATAAGCTTGCCGCACCTGATCATAATGTTATGATCTATCAGGATAAGAGTGACGGGTTTACTATCATCTGGTTAATGGAGTAAAGATATCATGAGGATTGTCACTTATTGCTGTTATACGATTTTGTTGATCCCGGTGCTGTTGAGTGGAACTGCTTTCGCCCAGGATAACGAGCTTGAAGTTACGATCGATATTCTGGAGCCTTCGGAAGAGCCCGGGGGGATGGCTCCCGGCATTCAATACCTGGAAGAAGAGATGAGCCGATCTCCGCTCAAGTTCCAGAGTTACTTAAATCTGGCATCGGCCTTTCGAACAATACCGTTAGGGAAAGAAGAGACGATCAATTTCAAGCTTCGCCGGTATTTGAAATTAGTAATCATTCCAATAAAAGTATCACCCCAAACCGTCCAGTTCTCCCTCAAGATCTGGGCGGATAAACATCTTATTCTCGATACCGATCTTTCCCTGGTAAAATCGGGAACGGTCATGGTCGGGGTTGCCGGGAAACCTGACCTGATAATCGCCATCTCGGAAGGATTCTAAAAGTCCATTCTGAAACAAGAGTTTACCCCACAGTTTATCCACAGTTTATCCACAAAACAGCTTCAAATAATCATAACACCTTCCAGCGTAGTATAATAGTAATATATATAGAAATAGGATGATAAATACAATATTTAACATAAGGAACCTTATCACGACCAGTGTCAGATTTGAAAGCCAAAAAAATACGACGCGGCGCTATCCCTTCAAAAGTTCGGAATGGGATCCTGTTCGTTCAAAGATTACAGAATCTTTTTCGACCTTATAGATTAGAAACCAATCACCGGCAAGATGACATTCCCGCCTGCCCTTATAGTTTCCTATCAACTTGTGATCGCGCAGCTCGCGTGGGAGAAGCTCCTCATTGGCAATCCAATTAATTGTGCGCTTTAATCTTACCATGTCCTTCCCCGATTTGAGCGCTTTCTTGTAGTCCTTTTCAAATCGGCTCGTGGTCTTAAGCTTCAACATTTATCAAGCGCCTCAAACATCTCATCAGCACTTTTGTACGAATGCAACTCTTCGCCGCGATCAGTGGCTTCAAAGGTTTTCCGAGTGGACGCATTCGGCAATTCCACAGGAAAGGGAACGCCCTGACGAAGCCGGATCTGATTATAAAATATGGTAATGGCCTCGGTTGTGCTTATGCCCAGACGATGGAGCAACTTATCTACGTCAGCCTTGAGACGCGGCTCAATTCTTGCCCTGACTGTTGCTGTTCGGTTCATGCTCATTTTCCTCCATCTTTTTAGTTTCAATATAGCCCATTTGGGCTAATTATGTCAAGACAGAATTAAATATCCCGATTTTCCAGCCATTTTTCTATTAAACGAGCTTTGGGAGGCTTTGGTAACGCTTTTCTGTTGAGCCAGCGGTAGACGGTATCCCGAGATACATTAGAATAACGTGCCAGGTCAGAGATATTGGCGTCGAAACCTCGGTGAAACTCCCAGAAGGAAATCAGTTTTTCCGCAGTCCTTTGGCAATAGGCCTCATTCATGGATAATTCGGGTTAGCACACAAAACTAATTTACGAAACCCCACCTTCGCGGTGGCCAGTATTTAAAGAATACTTCTCCCGCCAAGTACTTACGAGGGACAAAACCCCAGTAGCGGCTGTCACGGCTGTTAATGCTGTTATCTCCCAGGACATAATAATAATCCTGCTCGACGGTATAACTCAGGTTGGGTTCTCCATCGATAAGAACCACACCATCTTTAATCTCCAGGCCATGGTCGTCATTTTTAACCAGATTTCTCCAGTACCAACTTGAATTCAGGTCAAGCGGGATAGAAGTTCCCCGGGACGGGACAACGAACCTCTGGCCCCGACGCCCGAAATTGCCGAGATTCCGGTAGTTAACTCTCTCCATCTCCGGAGTGGTGACGTCCTTCCCATCGGCCATGATCCGGCCATCCCGGATCTCGATCGTCTCTCCCGGGAGACCTACCAGTCGCTTGACATAGTCGGTATTCAGTTTTTCCGGAAAGTGAAATACCACGATATCACCCCGGCGGGGTTCCCGGATCGGCGGAAATTGTAGAAACGGGAGCAGGATCCCGGTAAAGGGAATCCGGTCCGGGGTTTTAGCCCCATAGATGAATTTATTAACCAGAATCTTGTCCCCGACATGTTCGATAACAAGCTTGGCCCCGTCATTAGGACAGGTATCTTTATCATATCGAAACTGCCGGCCGCAAATCGGACAGACCTTCTTAACTCCCAATAGTGTTGGTGTCATGGACCCGGTGGGGATTTTATAGGGCTGGACGATGAAAGCGCGGATAACGAAGACCAGGATCAAGGCGAAGAGAATGGACTCCGTCCATTCCCGGAACGTACTCTTCCGCGCCGATGCGGCTTCTCCTTTCAGAAGAGCGGCAACCTTCTTTAAACTGCTCCTGCCCTGCTTGAGGTTTCCCTCCTTCAGAGCTTCCTGAAGCCGCCGCAGAGATTCGCTCAGTGACTCCATCGTTCGGGCGGAGAGCTTCTTTCTGCCGTGTTTCACCACCCAACGTCCGGACTTAAACCATGAACGCGCTTCCTTGCGCAGTCGTTTTATCTCCCGATTCATAAATATTATTTTTCTGTCTTTATTCGCTATATATTATTTTTGGTAGATTCGGAAGCATCAAGGTAGTTCTGCAAAATCAACTGGGCGGCCATTCGGTCTATCTTCTCTCTTCGTCTCCGTCGACTCAGATTAGCCTCGATCAATACCTGCTCCGCCTGCCGGGAAGTCAGCCGTTCATCTCTGAAGAGTACCGGTAGATGAAGAGCGGCTTCCAGTCGCGCGCCCAAGCGCTGAGCCCGCCGAGCTTGCTCCCCTTTCGATCCATCCATGTTGAGAGGAAGTCCAATGATTATTTTGCTTACCTCCACTTGCCGGGCGATCTCGGATATCTGTTGTACCGCGTCTCCGGGAGAAGTTACCTGTAAGGTCTCCAGACCCTGGGCGGTTATCCCCAGTGGGTCGCTCAGGGCCAGTCCGATCCGTTTCTCCCCCGGATCAATTCCCAGTATTCTCCCCACTTCCGATCTTATCCCTTCATGAAGCTCCATAAAAATTTATACCAACCCTTGATACTTGTTTTTTCTCCGCAGGGCCTGAACCAGTTTTTTAACCTCCTGGGCTTTTTCCCGCGGACAGACCAGAATCGCGTCTTCGGTCGCGACCACGATTAAATTCGAGACCCCGACCAGTCCGATCAGCGGACCGGCGCTGAAGCAGATACAGTCGGTACTATCAAGAGAGACAACATCTCCTCTTCTCCGGTTATGGTCGGCGTCTTCCGGAAGATGATTCGCCAGCGCTTCCCAGGAACCGAGATCATTCCAGTTGAACGAGGCGGCGGTTACCAGTACATTCCGGTCTTTCTCCATGATCCCATAGTCGATGGAGATATTGGGAAGTTCAGGATAGACCCGCTTCAGGAAAGCGCGCCGTTTCCCGGGCGGTAACTTCCCGAGTGGTTGGAGGGCTGTAGCGATCCCGGGAAGATGTTGATGCAGCGCTTCGACGATGGCCTCGACTGACCAGATGAACATCCCGCTATTCCAGGTAAAGAGGCCGCTTTTTAGAAATCGCCGGGCCCGGTTTTGGTCCGGCTTCTCGACAAACCTGCTGACCCGGTAGAAAGAATAGCCGGCGCTCTCCGCCACCTTTTTGCCTCTTCTAATATAACCATACCCGGTAGCCGGGAAAGTTGGCTTAATACCGATGGTGATCAGAGATCCTGTCTGATGAGCGATCTGTGAAGAAGCACGGATCGTTTTTTGGAATTCCCGTTTCGGGGAGATAATGTGGTCGGCCGGGAGGACAACCATCTCTCCGTCGGGATCCTCCCGGCCGACACAATAAGCCGCCAGGGCGATACAGGGAGCGGTATTGCGCCCCACCGGCTCCGGCAGGATATGCGAGGCCGGGATACGGGGCAGGAGCTTCCTTATCGCGGGCGCCTGATCGACCGTGGTAACCACCCAGATCCGGGACCCGTCCACCATTGGTTTAAGGCGCGAGACGGTCTGTTCGAGCATTGTTCCGTGGCCGACGATATTAAGGAACTGCTTGGGAAGATCGGTCCGGCTTAACGGCCAGAACCGCTCCCCTCTTCCCCCGGCCATGATGACTACGTGGAGCATGGTAGATATTCCTTTTTTACCCTGAGAAATCCGCTCGCTTCTCTTCCGGTTCCGTCCGATTCATATCAGAGGCCGATGGTTTCTCATCCCGGTCATTCTCTCTCTCCCCTCCCCCGCTCATCGCGAGCTTGTAGATCCCGATAATTGCCAGGATGAAGATCCCGATCTGGAGGCAGAAACCGAGCCAGTTTCGGAATGTCCACTCTGCCGGCCCCCGTGGTGTGGTATCTTGAGCGGCGGCGGCGGCCGTGGCTGCTGCGTACCAAACAGCGCTTCCAATGACTGATAATAATTTTTTCATCAATTCCGCTCCATATTACCCGATCAACCGGGCAAGTTTTACTATATTACCATCTTTTTTATTACTTCAGAACGAAAGTTACATATATCACAATCAACGGAGAATAATCAATCGAAAGAAGACCCGGCGGGGATCACGGCAGAATCGATACTGCTACGATTCCCCGATCTGTTGACTTCCCAGAGCCCGGATCCGGCTTTTGATAGACCTGATCACGGAAGAAAGTCGCTCGGTAATTTCGTCCTCGGAAAAGTGCATAACCGTCCAGCCGTGCCTCTTCAGCCAGCGATCCCGCTGCCGGTCTTTGACCCGCCTCTCCGGCCTTTGATGCCAGCGACTATGATCACATTCCAGGGCGATTTTACCCTTCCGACAGAAGAGGGCGAAGTCGATCCGGTACCGACACTTCTTTCGGGACATAACGCAGAATTGGGGGAGGGATGATATTCGGGCCGAGAGAAGAGCTTTTCTGAGTATCTCTTCCAGAGGAGGGATGCCAAATAGCTCCCCGATCTCCTCCGCGCGCAATAGACGGTCACGGGTGGTATAGGCGAAGGTAAGTCTTCTCCGGAGTCGGTTCGCTATCCGATGAGGAAGGTGTTGGATGGGGCCCAGTTGCAATTTCCAGTACCACTCCTTAGCCCGGGGATGTTTTTTCTCCCGGGGGAGCAGTTCTCCCCTTCGGACCCGGGATATCTTTTTTATAGTAGTATAAAAAGTGATCGCCCCACCCCGGGTGCCGCATCCGGAGGTCGGGTAAAGGGCCAGGTAACGTGGTCGAAAACGGAAAGACACCCGGGCCGGGATCCGGTACCAGTGCTCTCTTTGAACCAGCTCCAGGTCAATCTTCCGACGTACTACACCGATCAGAACCAGTTCTTTCTGAACCTCCGTCCCACCAGGGTAAAAAATCATCCGAGTATTTCTATTCTTTCCCATCACAATTCAATTCCAGGCAAGATAATCCCTTTTATTGCAGCCAGAGTTCCCCCTTGCGGACTGCCTTATTAAGGGCGTCGGCGGGGGATGACTTTCCCAGCAGGGCTTCCTTAACCGCGTCTCCCAGGTACTCTCGGACCCGGAGCCATTGAGTAAAGCGGGGCTCGAAGAAAGCGCAATCCAGTTCCCGGATAGGTACCAGACTGTCGGGATTCTTTCGGAACTCCTCTTCCATGACCGGAAGGCGAAGAGCCGATTTTCTGACCGGTACGTAATTTGTCCGTAGTGACCACCGGGCGGCGTTTATGGGGCTGGTAAACCACTTAATAAACTCCCAGGCGACCTGTTGTTTCTCCGCCGATGAGCGGGAGAAGATGATTATGTTGGTCCCGTAAACCAGGGTCCCCCGCTGTTTCTCTTTTAAAAGAGGAGCGATCCCCCAATCGAAATTCAGTTGTTTTTTCATGAATGTCCGGGATACGCAGGAGGTCACGATCATGGCAACTTTCTGGGCGGCAAAGTCAACCTGGTGCTGGTACCCGGTCAGATAAAAATCAGCCACCCGGTATTTCCTGACCAGGTCGACTAAATACTGAAGCGCCACCACGCCGTCTTCGGAATTGAAGAGCATTGTCTGTTTTTCATAGTCGAAAAGTTGACCGCCATTCTGTTTCAAGAGGCACTCAAAATAGGTCGCGTGATCGGTAAATTTATACCCCCATTGATCCGGTTCACCGTCACCGTCCAGGTCGCGGGTCAATCGGTGGCAGGTCTCCCGGAATTCATCCCAGGTACGGGGCGGTTTTTCCGGGTCGAGGCCGGCCCGCCGGAAGAGATCCTTATTGTAATAGATGACCGGAACGCTCTTATTGAAGGGTAATGACATCAGCTTCCCGTTATAGATACTGTCTTTAATAAAGACCGGAAAGAAATCATCCAGCTCGCTCTGAAAGTTCTGATCGAGTTTTCCCAGATCTACCAGCGCGTCTCCCCCCAGTAAAGTTGATATCCATGCCTCATAGGCCTGGGCCAGATCCGGCTGGTTGCGGGCTACGATCGAGGCCAGGATCTTCTGTTTAAGAGCGTTATAGCTCCCCATACTCTCTGATTTGATGAACCAGTTCGGGTGGGCCGCGTTGAACTCATCGATCATCGAATTAAGCACTTCTCCCAGCGGTCCACCCATGGCGTGCCAGAACCGCACTACTATTTTTCCTTCCTTTTCTTTCTCAACTGTTCTTCTGGAACAGCCGAAAAACGGGAGAAAAAATAATAATTGAATCAGCAGAATAAATTTAAATGATCTTTGATAGTTTGGCAAAAGTTTCATAACAATTGTGGATTTTATCCTTTCATACCGGAACGGGTGATCCCCTCAATAAATTGTTTCTGAGCGATAAAAAAGATGATCATGAGCGGCATAATAGAGAATGTAGAAGCCGCCATTAACAGTTCCCAATCGGTTCCACTCTCCTGATTGAAGACCGCCAGACCGACCTGAAGCGGCCGCATCTCCGGAGTATTGGTCATGACCAGCGGCCAGAGAAGTGAGTTCCAGGTCATGATGAAGGTAAAGAGCGCCACTGTGAGGATGACACTCTTTGATATGGGAAGGACGATCAGGAAGAGGGTCCGGAAGCTCCCGCATCCATCGATACTGGCGGCGTCGAAGAGATCCTGAGGAAGGGTTTCAAAATGCTGGCGCATGAAATAGATGCCGAAGACCGCCGCTATGAAGGGGACGATCAGGGCGTAATAGGTGTTCACCCATCCCAGCCAGGAGATAATGGCGTAGTCCGGGATCAGAATTACCTGCTTGGGGATCATCATGGTGGCCAGCAGAACCAGAAAGAGGAATTCTTTGAAACGAAATCGCATCCGGGCAAAAGCGTAAGCGGCCAGGGCGGAGGTTACCACCTGGCCGATGGTGACCAGAATCGAGATAAATATGCTGTTAATAAAATATCTGGCAAAAGGGGCAGCCTGCCAGGCTTTTTTGAAATTGTTCCATAGGAAACGTTTGAATATTATCTCATCCAAGGGAACGGTAGCCCCCTCCCCCCGCTTATCTCCCGCCAGGATGACCACCCGCAGACGATCTTTACTATCGGTAGTTTCAGTGACGACCGCCTCCAGCTGTTTTCCCAGATCCCCCAGTTCAAACCGGAGTTGTCTCCGGAAGTTAACGGGCAGCTCCCGAACAGAGGGAAGTGATGGCAACTTCCCAACCGTATCCTCCCCGAATTTGTGGAGCGCGGCTGAAATTTCCGCCCGGGATTGAAATCGGTGGAAATATTTTTCCAATCTTACGCGAAAAAGGCTGAATTTGTTTGAGATATCACTCTTAAAACGAGATTGAGCGGGGAGAGCCCGGCTGAACGTTTCTATGATCTTGCCTTCTTTGATGGAGAGCGTCTTCTGAAGTTCCCGAGCGACGGAGAACTCAACCTGTTCCAGTTCTCCGTCTACTTGGATGTATTTTTTCCGTTCCGGAATCAGGGAGATCTGAGCGGAGAGGACCTCAAGAGAGGATTTGAAGGATGTACTCAACATCCAGATAAAAGGAAATACCATTGTGATCCCCCCGATAGTGAGCATGAGATAGATAAGAATTCGGGGTGAGATTATTTTTTTATGATCGTTTTTCACTATCATCACTCCTCATACGCCGCTTTCTTCCCCAGTACTTTCTTCTGCAGGAGAGTAAGGGCCAGGATGATGAAGAAGAGGATGTACGCGATCGCGCAGGCGTAGCCAAAGAGGTTATTACTGAACGCGGTCTGATAAAGATAAAAGACACTGGTAGTGGTGCTCTTCAAAGGTCCCCCATCCGGGGTCAGGATAAAGACCGGGATAAACATCTGGAAGGAGAAGATAGTCGAGATGGTGAGCAAAAAGAGCGTGGTCGGCATCAGGAGCGGCCAGGTTATATAGCGGAATTTGGCGAACGCGTTGGCCCCGTCGATATCGGCGGCTTCATAGTAAGAGGGATTGATATCCAGCAAACGGGTCAGGAAGATCAGGATGTTGAACCCCATGGTCTTCCAGACTACGAAGATAATAATTGCCACCCGGGCCCACCCGGGCTCCTGAAGCCACCTGATCTCGGGTAGATTCAGATGAAAGAGAGAGAAGAGAGACTTAAGAATGATATTGAGGAGACCCCGGGGCTGTAATATCCACCGCCAGACGATGGCGATGGCGGTCATTGAGGCAACATAGGGAATAAAGAATGCGGTCCGGTAGAGGCCGAGTCCCCTGATCTTCTTACTCAATAAAACGGCGACAATCAGGGAGAGCCCCAGCCCGAATATAATAGAGCCGAGTGAGAAGATGACGGTATTGAAGAGAGAGAGCCAGAAATCCGTGTCCTGGCAGATAATCCAGTAATTTCTCAGGCCGACAAATTGGCGGGGGGAGATCATATCCCAGCGGAAGAGGCTGAGCAAGAGGGCATAGAACATCGGCAGGAGCAAAAATACGAAGATAATCGCGAAAGCCGGCAGGATATATAGATAGGGTTCGATCCGAGAGATTGATTTTTTCATCAAATTGGAGATTGCCGCGAATTAAGGATCGATGTTTTTCAGCTCCATGGTATCAAACACTATTTGACGATAATAACAGTTCCGCGGTTCACCCTTTTGATTTATGGTATGGCAGATGCCGCCGCGTCTTGGCCTCACTTTATAGACCAGTGAATTCTGTTCGCAGTTTACATAAGCCTCGATCAGATCGAAGGTCTCCCCCGAGGTCTTACCTTTCTCCCAGAGTTTGTTACGGGATGTGCTCCAGAGAATCACGGTACGGGTTTCTATGGCCTTCTTGAAGGCTTGCTCATTGGTATACGCGATCAGAATTATTTCCCCGGTATCGAAGTTCTGGAGCGCGACCGGAATAACGTCCGGGCAGGATGCCGCCACCTTCCTGATCTTAGCGAAATCAAGTCTCAATTCAGTTCCTTCTTCCAGTTCCTTCACAATGATTACCTCGTTATTATTCTTGCATCACCGTTATTATTCTTGCATCACCGGGCAGCCCGGATCGCCTCCTTCAGATCGAGTGTTCCTTCATAGATGGTTTTTCCGATGATGACCCCGGTTAACCCCTTTTTCTCCAGTCGCTTGAAGTTTTGAATATCGTCCAGAGTAGAAACCCCACCCGCGGCAATGGTTTCCATTCCGGTCTGGTCGAGGAACTCTTCGATGGCCGGAAAGTTCGGCCCCCGCAGTGTCCCGTCAACGGTAGTATCAGTATAGATAGTCAGCTTGAAACCGATCTTCTTCATATCTCTTCCCAGGCGGGAAGCCGTAAAACCCGTCTCTTTAACCCAACCCTCGATCACGACCTGGCCGTTCCTGGCATCGATGGAAGGGAGAATCCGCCCCTTGAATTCTCGAAACATCTCTTCAAGAAAGTCAAGCGACGCAACCGCCTTGCTCCCAATTATCACCCGGGAGACTCCCCCCGCCAGGAGCATCTCAACCGTCTCCGCTGAACGAACCCCTCCTCCCAGTTCGAGAGGAGTCTTGACCAAACGGACAATCTCCTGAACCACACTCCAATTTTTCGGTGTTCCGGCAAACGCTCCGTCCAGATCGACCAGATGAAGAAA
>JAVCDH010000116.1 GCA_030765805.1 Candidatus Euphemobacter frigidus | reverse complement strand
CCGGCGATAACAACGTCTTCCTCTACTTAACTTTTCTCGGCAACTATAGTATAAGAGACGCTAAAAAATCTTTGCAAACCTAAAAATCTAATAATCTCCTCTGCCATTAAAGAAAACTTTCGTGTTAACATGCTATTAAATGCAATTGGTGGAATGGCGCAATGTGTTTTTAATTCAACCACTCTGTAACCCAATCTATTAAACTCTTTTCGCATCATCGATGGGGTAAATACCCCGGGCCTCCTTCTTGATGGTATCAGATGCGCGTAAATGTTGCTTTGATTTCCATCTATAATTACTATTTTCCCGCCGACTCGTAGAGAGGATGTCAGAAGGGCAATTAAGGTGTCAGCCGGTTTCATTAGATTAAAGGCGAAATGGGAAAAATAGGCGTCTACCGGGGCGTGGTCCTCAAAATGAAAATCAAAGGTATTGGCTTGATAAAACTCGACATTTAAATTCTCAAGTTGTCTTTCATAAAATCTTTTCCGTTTATTGCATATTCCAATTAAATTAGCATCTAATTCTATACCTATTGACTGGGCACCCAGCATGGCAAATAACAAAGAAGACGTTCCTGTGCCACAGCCAAGCTCTATAATTTTTGGATGGGCATTATATTTGAACAACGTACGAATACTATCAACCCATAACGGTAGATGATGATATAGAAAAAAAGATCGTCGCGACTTATCCAGGAATTTCCCATAAAGGGCATTTTCTAGTAGTAGCAGTTCTTTTTTGGAAAAAATACCATTATTAATCTCTATCTCAATATTTTGGAGGTAATTAAATGCGTCATCCTCCTTAAAATCCTTGGGGGTCTTGGGAATAAATATATCTTTTGTACTATCTTGAGTTCTTTGTTCCTCTTTCATTTTTATTTTGGATAAATTTTCTTGCATCAATGTTGTTAAAATATTTCCTTAATCGATATCTTCTGTACAGTCTTGTGTTTTTCCGTTGCAAAAGGTGTAAACCATAGATATTCACTGTTATTCTCACCAGACGGAAAAAATATCTGTCCATATTGAAATAAGTCCATATGCCAGATATCTTTACGAAAACGGGCAACACATTTCCAATTTTCTCCATCTTTTGACCCCCAGATACAGGCATACCGACATTTATTCACTTTGCTGGCCTCAACCACTGTGGAAAAAAACAGACAATCCCCTACCTTGCATCCCCAAAAAACCGAACTTTCTACTTCCTTAAGTTTTTCAACTTTTCTTGTTTCCCTATCGATACGATAAATGAAATTTCTTTCTAATGGTGTATCCGAGCCAAAATAGATATGGCTTTGGGTAAAAATTAGGGTAACAGCCCTTAATTGTTGGGACCCTCCTGCAAATTTCTTAAAAGTTCGGAAACGATCATCAGTCATCCATATACCCGACTCTTCATCATTGTCTCCGGTCGTTATCCAAACCTTGTCTTCATAGGGATCATTGAATATTCCATGAATATGGCGAATATTTTTAAATTGAAACACTGGGTTCCAGTTCAACCCCCTATTATTACTTCCCCAGATATGTACAGGAGTGCGTTCAGAATTTCCCCGATATTCACCATAATATAAGCTCGATTCTTTCGAATGAAATATCATGGACCCCAATGGCCCTTTTCCATGTAATTGTGCAATGCTAAGAACTGTTTGATTATTTACATCGAAAGTAAAAATGAGACCATACCCTATCAATACGACTGTGTTTTTATCAACACAAGTTAGGTGATAAACCTTAGCGCGAAACAATCTGCTGGATAAGCTGAGAACTCCCTTAATTCGTAGAAATAAAGGCAAGGGAATTTTAAACAATGCTTTCCAGTTTACAGCAGTATCATTACTGACATATACAACATTTTTGTTGGAGGCAATGAGTAGGGATTTGCCAACATAATGAATAATTCCTGTAAATTTTGTGCCAGTCTTAGTTTTCAATCAAACCTCTTTGTTTAAGCTCATCCAATAATTTTGAAATACGGCTTTGCCAGGAATGATTTTCTTTTACTTCTTTAAATGCTCTGGCTGCTAATACCTGGCCTAAGTCAGGATTAGCAATAAGCCTTAAAATCTGTTTGCATAACATTGCGGAATCGCCAATTGGATATAATAACCCTCTTTGATTATCTCCCAATAATTCTCTGACCAGCGGAGTTTCTGCCGCAACAATAGGTTTACCTGCTGCCATATATTCATAAAGCTTGATAGGTGATTGAAACGCATTTTTGTGTGCTGTTGTATGGCAAAGAATATCAAGGGATTTAAGCACTCCCGGCATTTTTTCAAAGGGAATACCTCCATGCAGCGTCACACCATCCATTGAATCAGCCCTGGCTTTTAGGCTTTTATAATAAGGTCCATCTCCAAAAAAATTAAGGCTTACATCCTTTCTGGTTTTGCGAACCAAAGAGTAAGCACTGAGAAGTATATCTAAGCCATAATCAGGCTTTAAAATACCCGCGTAACCTAATTTAATATTCTCCTTTTGTTTGGAAAAACTAAAATCTGGTTCTATCTCTTCAAATTTGCCAATATCGACACCATTAGGCAAAACTATTATTTTAGAATCAAGTTTTTGGCTAATTTTGGCTAACATTAGTTTCCGGAGGGTTTCTGAAATACAAATTATAATATCCGCAGAGTGCAATGCCCACAAATCACTAAACTTTAGCCAATTGTAATTCTGTGTTCCAAAACTATTGACCTCCACAACTAAAGGTATATTAATAAGAATTCTCTTTAATATAGGAAGCCACGGAGTAAATCCCACAGAATATCTTATATAGCAAAATTGATACCTATTTTGTTTTACGATTTGCCTGACTTTCTGGATCAACTTCCAACTCCAGAACTGACGGCTCAGTATAGAAATAGAAGAACTTCCTATTGGAAGAATAAATAATTTTATCCTGTCATTTTTTATCGTCGGATGCGATTCCTCAGCAATTATATTCAACTCATACCCAAGTCGCGCAAACGCTTTCAGCAAACCATAGACATGCGCAACATGCCCGCCAACGCCCGCTGCCTGAGAGAAAAAAAAGGGGACCGGAAGGATGAATAAGATCGCTTCAGAATTTATAGTTCTCATTATTCTTAAAGCATTCCTTTGTAGGGACCTTATTTCGACCTCAGGCCAGAGCATAAAGTCAAGACCCCGGTCAGGATGACATTGACCTTCCCGAAGCGCCCGGTCTTCCCTTCCTTCTCCTATCTCTTAGCCCCAAAATAGTCTGGCGAAAACCAGATTTTTCCCCTGGAAAGGGCAGCCTCCCTCGGAGGGCAAAATATCTTCGGAGCGCAACAGGATTGACGGGATGGCGATGGAAAAGCGTCCGCGTCAGCTTCGCAACCACCGCTCCAATTGCCCTGAGATAAACTTGAAACGAACCCCGCCGGAAGGCCCATATCGCATATGACATTGTACGCAGAAAGAGATACTTCCACATATACAGTCCGGGGAAAAGGGTTACTACCACCAGAAGCGGGTTTCGATACAGATAATAGTCCCTGCTCCTATCGGTAGAATGCTGTTTTTCCATCAATGGATGATACATAATGATCCCGGGGTGATAGACAATCCGCCAACCGGCATCCAACGCCTTCAGTGACAGGAACTCCTCCTCCTTGAAGAAGAAGAAATCATCCGGATAAACTCCAATCTCTTCCAACATGCTCCACCGGAACGCGGACATCCCCCCCCTGAACAACCCGGTATCCCAGCAGCTATCGGGGAGCTCTGAAGGAAGGTGCTCGGTAAAGTCTAACTGGCGAAGCCCTACTATCCCGATAGAGGCGTCGGACTCAAAAGTTTCCACCAATCGTCCGAGTGTACCGTCTCCCAGGTAGCCATCATCATCAAGGTTGACGATGTAATCTCCCCTGGAATTCGCGTAGACATGGTTGCGGCCCCCGGGACACCCCAGGTTCTCCTGCAGCCGTATTACCCGGATATCCGGATAATCTCTCCGCAGCGTTTCAGCAGTCCCGTCTTCCGAGGCATTGTCAACAACCAGTATCTCAAGATCATCAAATTCCTGGGCGTAAACCGATCGAATCGCCTGGAGTAGGTTTTCCAGACGGTTGCGGGTAACGATTCCCACTGTTACTTTTGGCCTGCCCCGCGAGTCCATCTTCATTTTTCTCCTGCGGATTTATCCCTGCTGGCGGCCGCGAGACCAAAAACACATCCGATAATTGCCCAGGGCAATTTCTTGCCCTCAAGACTCAGGGTAATGACCAGAGGCATAAATCCTACCAAAAGACAGAAAAACCCGGCGAAGCAGCTCTTCAAAGCAATTTCTCGGGTGGTAAATATTTCCCGAAAACTTTTTGTTATACTTCCAATATAAAGGAAAAAATACGTAACCAGAAATAGTAACCCACCTTTTATGTAAACATCAACAAATGTACAATGAGGCCAGAACCCCTTCCAGCCTGCCACTCTCCAATACTCCTGGTAGCTTTCGCCGAACAGGTTAGGAGAGGAAAACAGATCTTTTCTTAAATAATCATAAGCGGCCACGCGCGTAACAAAAGAAGTGTCCGTGTCCAGATAAGTCCACCTATAAACTCCCAGGATGGGTCCGAGTATATTATACTGCATGTGCGCGTACACCAGGGCGCCGATAACAACGGCTATAAACAGGAGGGCATTCCAACGCCCCCCCCGTTCCTCCGGAGGAATAATAAGATAACGCAGCGTGAGAGAGGCAACCAGGCAGGAGGCTACCGCCAGGCTCCCGGAGCGGGAGTTCAACTGAAAAAAGGCCGCGAAACAAAATGATATATACAATACGACAAACAGATTCATCATCTTCCCGGAAATGGTTTTCCACCTGAATCTGATCAAGGGGCCAAACGCAAAAACCGGCAAAAAGTACAGCGTGATAACATTTGGGTCGAATATCCCCGAGGCACTGGTGTATTGAAAATGCCCCCGCCAGCGCAGCATCTTACTACCGACCAAGCCTAATTGACTTCCCATAACGTAAACGGCGATCAAACCGGACGTCAAAAAGAGAACAGTACTGATCCGCCCGGCTGTTTTTGAATCCACACAGTTGAAATAAAAAAAGAGCAGATAGGCAAAGACTCCCAAAAGCTCGGTTATTAAGGTAAGAACATCTTCTCTTAAGCCTCCTCCTTTAAAGATAAGAAAAGGCAAGCATCCTATAAAGATCAATACACAAGCCAGGTAAATCTTTGTCGATCGTAAATACTTGCCGGAGAAGAACAGGACATCCGCGGCAAAGACCGCCAGGAAGACAAAGCGGTTCAGGCTGAAAAATGAAGATAAACCGGGAATAAAATTCAAGAGATAGTCGGTTCCCAGAACAATCGTCCCCAGGGTTATTAAAGAAAGATTGTAGTCTCTTCTCATGATCTCCACGGAACAGCTATCCTTTTCCAATTCCGTGATATCAGATTTTCAAGTTCAGCCCAATCAGTCCGGCGAAAGGAAAAAAGTTGCTTTAAGTTTAATCCGCTATAGTGTCTGAAGCTGGCCAGCAGAATAGCGGAGCTGACGAAATAGCCTACCGTCATACCCCAGGGAGCTCCGATAACACCAACCCGGGGAAGGAGAAGCCATATTACTCCTAGATTTGTCGCCACACCCGCTATCACCGCGAAGGAAGCATGACCGGGATGATCAATACCTATCAGATACGGTACCAATACCTTACACATGCATCGCACAATAAGGCCAACGGCAAGAATCCGGATGAAGGGAACCGCGGGGAGGAAGGCCGGAGAAAATATAATGCTTACGATAGGTTGGGCCAGAACTGCCATCATTAAAAGAATCAGCCCGCTGATCACGCCAATCACCCGGGCGGATCGAGCAACCAGCTTGCTTCGCCCCTCCCGGTCACCGGCAACGCGGGGAAAGAGAACGGTGGTCATGGTCTCGGGAATCATCTCCACCAACTGGGTCAACCGGGCGGCAATAGCAAACCAGCCGATTTGAGCCCTGGTCGCGAAAAAGGCCAGTATGATCGGGGCGACTTCCAGATTCATCTTGTTGCTGAGTTTGCCCGGATAATAGCGCAACCCGAATGCGAACATCGTCCAAAAATTTTTACCGGTCGGTCTGACCCATTTCAAATCAAACTTTCGCCAAAAAATTACCATAACGATAAGCACGCTCGCCCCCCCGGTTACGATAAACGACCAGAGGGCACCCCTTACCCCCCAGCTCAAGATCAGAACAAAGAGAACGGTAAAAATAAGTTGCAGGGCCGATCGGACTATGATTAGTAGGGAGAACAGTTTAAATCGATGCACCGCGGTCAGCAACCGGGGGAGCACCTCGCTTAGCAGGGAAACCGGGATGAAAAAAAGAGCCAGCCGGAAGTTTCCTGGGGAAGCCTGTTTGAAGAAAGCCAGGGGGAGCCGGAGCAGAGCCCATCCTACCACAATCGCCACCACCGAAGCTATTGTCGCGTAAAGTATCGTGTAGATTATGCCTTCCGAGAGAGTAAATTTCCGGGATGAAACAAAATAAACAGCGGATATATCACAGGCAACGGTGAAAACTATGTATAATATTGACGCGTAGATAAGGCAGACCGCGAGGGAGCCGCGCCCGGCCGGGCCCAGGTTCCAGGCAAGGATACTCTGGGTAAGCAATCCAATGCCTATCTTTCCGAACTGTCCTCCCAGTGTTACTCCAAAATCCCGAATGCCGGATTTCATAACGGACTGCTTTATCCCGGGTCATGCACGGATGAAAGGCCGGATGATGCATGATGTTCGACAATGCCAACGCCCGCTTATCCTGCCATCTTTCTCCCGTAGATAGACGATTTATTCTTCCGGGGGTAGATCCGTAGTCAGATCCGGATCCGCGAACCAGCCATAATTAAAAACACCATGATGTATGAATTCGGGATAGAGAAACATTCGCGCACAAATAAAATACGGGATGGGCTGCAATTCAACTATCTCAGATATAATCTTATGTTCACCGGGATCCCAGGTTGAGGTTTTGGGATATACCTGCCACTTGACCCGTCTGGATTTTTGATTCTCTGGCGCCAGCATGGGAACATGCTTCTCGTCCACTTTGGCTAAAAGCTTGAATATCCAATCCCGATCCATCTTGCCGACAACAACAAAATAGCAGGAAATCCGGTATTTATTGCCATCAACTTTATCGATATCCCAGCCGAGAAAATTAAGTTTCTCGGGTATAGCGGGGAAAATCTCGGCTGCTTCAGTCAGTTGGTCACGCCGTTTATCCAGTGCTACCATTACTTCTCTGGATTCCCCTCCCCGGAGGATGTATTCCCGTTTCATATCATATAGATTGAAGAGAGAATCTTCCTGATTAATTTTTTTGGTCAGCTGATTACTGCTAAGGGTATCACCTGAGGTGGTCGATTGAAACCAGGCCGGATCCTCCGGCGCTCGGGAACAGCTTTCGGCTGAAAGCACGAGAAACAGGACACAAAAACCAATCAGCATTTTAGGAAGACCTGTCGCTTCCCCAACGTAAAAAAATTTCTTCAATACATTCATTTCAGCCTCCTTTCTCTAATGTTACATGTTTTATCTATCCTGTCGAACTCTAAGCGATGGTACCATACGTTTTTCCCGCACAGAAAGTCAATAAGAGAATGCGGATCAATCCGGTTCCTCCTCGGTCCGGAAGAACCATAACTCACTCTCTTCCTCTTTATACTTGCCGATTGCTATGACCCGCCAGATATAAGTGGCGCCCGGTGCTATTCCTTCCGCAAGGCGGACTTCACTCTCGGTGAGATTTTTCTCTACCGGCGCCACTGGGGTTTGTTCTCCCACCTGCCAAAGATAAAGCTCATACGATACCACCCCGTTACAGTCTTCCCAGTCAAAGAAAAAATCGACCGGTACGTCCTTCAAACGGTTGGCCGGGGAAGGATTTGACGGAGGAATCACCCGGTTAGTTCTCATTTTATCCCTGACTATTCGGGATTGGGCTGGATAACCCAATCCCTGATAAAGCTGGGCCAGGTTCTCTGCGAAAAACGGCAAATACGGATTATATCCAAAGTTTTCCACACCCCTCTTCAATAACTCCAGGGCCCGGGAATAATCCTTGTTTGCGAGAGCAAGACGGCAAAGATAAGATAAGCTCACCCGATCATTAGGATGGAGCTCCAGGGCACACCGAGCAAAAACTGCAGCTGAATCATAATTCTTCAATCTCATTGCCAACCCCGCAAACTGGTGACAGGAGATATGCCTCATATTGGCGTCGAAGAGCATCGTCGGCAATATGTGGCCGGAGAGCCATTTGAAGCGGCTTTGGACCTTGAGTCGGTCGAAGACTCCTTTCTCTCGGACATAGTCAACCACCCGGGCATTATAACGCTCGGGAGCGTCGAGTATCTCCTGATACTCTAGAACCTTCCGGATCTCGTCGCGCTCTTTTCGGAACTCCCGGTCTCCCTGAATCGTGTAGCCCACCGCAACTGCGAAAATAAAGAGCCACAGAACCATCAGATAATTGAATATCAACACCAGCCAGGGCGGTAATCGCAGACGAAAGAAGGATATCTCTCCTGCCCGACTGTTAAGAATAGCCGCCACACCGGCTATCCAGATCTGGGTGCTGATCTTTTCCGAGGTAAACGTGGTGAATTGCATCAAGGTTAAACCGACGATTGAGGCTCCGGCCGCCAATATCAGTCCGCGAGTTCTTCCTTTCCAGGCCAGCCAGATAAGAAAAACAAAAGTCAACGTAAAAAGAAGCAAGCCGGGGATACCGAGATCGACATACGCCTGGAGATAGTCGTTATGGACCTCCCAGTTAAGGGTCTTTACTTTAGCCTCTGACGCGGAGAGCGTAGCCACAATCGGTAAGTTCCCGAAACCGGCGCCGATAAGAGGATCGGTCAGTCCCAGGGACTCACGCCAGAACTCTACCCGGGCATGGGGATCCAGTAACTTCCCGGCGGTTTTTGATAAATCAGCTTTGCTCGCCATTTCTTCGGTAACCTGCGCAGAAGGCTTGACCGTTATCGCCAGGATAAGAGCAAGAAATATCATGCCTATAATAAGCAACACCCTACGCCGATTCTGATTAATTTTTCGGAATCCGCCGGTGATTAGGAAGAAGAATAACCCCGCGGCCAGACCCAGCCAGGCACCGCGGGTCTTTGCCAACAGCATAAAGCCCACTCCAAGAAGGAGAGCAATGAAAGGGAGCAGGGCACCGTGACCCCGGGCCCGAAAATAATACCGGGCGATAAAGGGCAGCGTAACCATGAAGTACATGCTGGCGTAGTTCCGATGGCCCATCGTCCCCCGGGGAAGAGCGGTTCCGGGAAAGTTATGGATCAACGGAAGAGAGGGGAAGAAGTACTGCAGGATCCCGACCATAGCTGCCAGGCTGAAAACTACGCAGAAACATCTCCAGAAGAGATCGGTCTCCCAGAAACGTGTCCGCTTAGCAAGCAGATAAGCGAGGGTGGGGAGAATGAGCGCCAGCCAGCGCTCGAACCCGACCCGGGGCTGGATGGCCCAGCTAAGCGAAAGGAGCGCCCAGCTCAGATAAGCTAACCAGATCACGCCTAGAGGAGTAAGACTGAAGCTATACGGACGCCGGGGAGGAATCAACGCCAATCCGAGACCAACCGATAATGCCACCCAAAAAGTCTTGGGGAGGAAATTACCCGACATCATCCCGGGGAGACAGGCGAAGACACCAAGCGAAACCAAGAGCCAGATCAGTGCTTTCAGCAAGGTAGCGTGACCCGTCAATTCAGTACTATTATCTGACGGGTGCATTACTATTTAGGAGATGAAGTTAGCGACTTCGACGCAAATTCGTAGTGCAACTCTTTAGGGCTGTCATCATTTGGCAGGGCTCCCTTCGACTCCGCTCAGGGTCTTCGAGAAGCCCTGCACTACAAAATTTATTGAAATTCCGAAGCATGAACTTAGCCCCGCCTTAGCAGGGCGACTACGAAAATATCGTAGCTGTCGACCTTTTCGGAGATCCTGAGCAAAGCCGAAGGGAGGTCGACAGAATTATTGAACTTTCGAAAAGGGGACTTTAGACACTTTCATCTTCCTGCTTCCCCTATCTTTCCCGAACGACTGCATTAAGAACCAAAAGAAGGGATACCAGTAAGAAGGCTGTGAGCATCGAGATCAGGACTGTGCGGGTTCTCCGGGGACCAACCTTGGCCGGATCAGCCTGAGCTTTATAAAGCAGGACGGTGCCGCTCCGGGATACATTCTCCATCGTTACCCTCAGCAGCGCTACCTCTTCAGCCTTGCCGGCAAGTTCGGCGCGCACTTTGGTCAGGTTTTCGACATCCCGTTTTTGACCTTCGATCTCATTCTCGCTGGTAAAAACGCTCTTCTCCAGAGCAGAGATTTCTTTCCCGACTAAGTCCAGCTTGCTCTTCTTGGCCGCCAGTTTCACGTCTGCCTCGATCAACTCCTTCTCCCCGACCTCATATTCCTGCCTCCCGGTATTATAAGAAGTTTCATAATATGCTAAAAGCGAGCGCTCCTTCTTTACAGCGGCATACAGTACCACTCTTCGAGATTTCAGGGGAACAAGTTCCAGGGTCAAGGAGCTTACTTCCTTCCGCAGCTCCTCCAGTTCTTTCTTGCCCTCCGAGAACTTGCTTTTCAACCCGTAAACTTCGGCCGATAGTTTGATCAACTCTTGACTGGCCGCCTGGTAAACCGGATTGCTGCTCTCGGTTTTTAACGAGGGGGCTTTGTCGCTATTCGGCAAATTGCCTTGTATATAACTGGTCCAGAAAATATCGTCTCCCATCGCCTTGCTGAGAATGATCTTGGGTTTGATCTCAGCCAGTTCTTCTTTTAACTTGTTATAGGTAGGCTCTATGCTAAAGAGGCTGGTCCGGGCCTGCATGATCTCCCCGGATATATCTTCGATCTGGGTCTTCTTTATCTTCAGCATCTGACTCTTATAATTGATCCGGCTGGATTCATCGAACCGGGCCAGGGTTTCCTCATTCTTGTCCAGGGCCCGGATTGTCCGGCAAATTCGCTCCGGCAGGGGATTTGAGAGAGGAAGAACATATTTTTTATCCTCCGAATATTTTCGCGCATAGATCTCTCCCACCCAGATACCATCCACTTCCTGGGCGGCCAAACTCTCACCAAGTTTATTTATAAGCGCGGTTTTGGTGGCAACCTCTTCTTCCAGCTGAAGAACCTCGGCTGAAAGCTGGGAAAATAACTCCTCATTATGCTCAAGCAACATCTTATTGACGGAGAGGTTCGATTCCAGCAGTTTCTTGGTATAGCGCCCCTCGCTTTCGAGCAGGGACTTGCTGACCTTCTCATAGATATTGCTGGTGAAGGTCCCCAGTTCATCCACCCCGCTCTGATATATGGCCTTTGTCTTCTTAAGAACAACCTCCGCCCATTGGTTGGCGATCACCATGGAGAGTTCCGGGTCCCTGGTCGTAGCCGTCAGCTTGACCATCGGCAAGAGTTTCCTCTCCCGGGTCTTATCTTGTTCCACCGAGGATGAGAGTATCTTTTGGAATCGAAGGAAGGTCATCTTCTCGTCGAGAACTCCTCTCTCCTTTAACTCCTGAAAAAGCTCCCATTTCACCCGGGTAGACTCGACCAGGGATCGGAGTGTCTCCACGTTAAGAGGCGGGACTTCACCGGTCAGCGGAACCCCCGGCGGCTGGACACTGATTGCCGCGGTGGAGCTGTATATATTAGAAGACAGTAAGTTAATAACCGCTACTATCACGCCAACCGCTAGTGTGACGAGCAGCAACTTGATTTTATGCTTGTAGAGAACTTTTAAGATCCTGATCTCATTTACATTCGACATTTATCTCTCCTTTTAACGCACACCCTATGATAATTGTTGATTGTATGGATATAATGTATGTATATTTACGCCCCTGCTGTGACTTTAACTAATTGTTACCATTATAGAAAAGTTATGCCCAATGTCAAGACACGACACCGTTTCCATAATACTGCCGACTTATAACGAGAAGGATACGATCGAGCAGCTGATCGGGGAGATTGCCGGGTGCATCTCCGGGGATTCCGAGATTATCGTGGTCGATGATAACTCTCCCGACGGTACCGGTAAGATAGTTGAACGGTTAAACCGGAAAGATCCCCGGATCCGTCTATTGAGACGGGATGAGCGGGGTCTGACCTCAGCTCTCCGGGACGGGATTAACGCGGCTGTACATGAGACTGTAATCTGGCTGGACGCCGACTTCGCCCATCCCCCGGAGGCCATACCGGATCTGGTCGCCGCGGATGAGTCTTTTGATATCGTGGTCGCTTCCCGTTATATCCCCGGAGGAAACGACGGCCGCGATTCCCGCTTGCGCCGGGTAGCCAGCATCGCGCTCAACCGCTTCGGCCAGTGGTGGATCAGGTCTTCCATACGGGATCTGAGCAGCGGCTTTGTCCGGGCCCGGAAATCGGTCTTGCGCGATCTGCCCTTCCGGGGAACTTATGGGGATTACTGCATCGATTTCCTGGTTCGGGCGGAAAGGAAGGGATATCATGTGAAAGAAATACCATATACCAATTCAGAACGGGAGAGGGGCTACTCCAAGACCACGGCTAATCCCTTGATTTTTTTGCGTTATGTCTTACTATACCTGAAAACTATTATGCGATTGAGGAAGATTACCGATGAAGAACGTGCGACAAGACAACCCGACTGATAAAAGCCGGGAGGCACTACGGAGAGTGGCTGAGATGGCCGGTCCCGAACCGGTAATGCCGGAAGGGGTGGAAACCATACCGGTCTGCCAGCCTACACTGAAGGGGAACGAACGGAAGTATGTCATACAGTGCATGGATACTAACTGGATCTCATCCCGGGGACGGTTCGTGGATGAATTTGAAAAAAACTTCAGTCATTACTGCGGGGTCCGCTTCGGGATAACCACCAACAGCGGAACCACCGCTCTTCATCTCGCCCTGGCCACAATGGGTATCGGAGAGGGAGATGAGGCGATCATCCCCTCATTCACCATGATCTCCACAGCCAACGCCATCGCTTATCTCGGGGCGAAACCCGTTGTGGTGGATGTGGAACCCGATACCTGGAATATCGATCCTGACAAGATCGAAGAGAAGATAACCGAAAAAACCAGAGTGATAATCCCCATCCATACTTACGGTCACCCGGCCAATATGGATCGCCTGGAAGAAATCGCGAAAAAGCACGGTCTGGAGATTGTCGAGGACGCCGCGGAAGCGCACGGCGCCGAATACAAAGGAAGAAGAGTGGGGAGCTTCGGGAAGATGGCTTCCTTCAGTTTTTACGCGAACAAGATTATCACTACCGGAGAAGGGGGGATGATCGTCACCGACGATCCCGAAATGGCTGATCGACTCCAGACTCTGCGCAATTACGGCTTCACCAAGGAGAGGCATTTCTGGCACAAGGTGATGGGATTCAGCTACCGGATGACCAACCTCCAGGCGGCCATCGGCCTGGGGCAGTTCGAACGGATCGAAGAACTAATCCAGGGACGGATTGATAATGCCCGGCTCTATAATGAACTCCTCCGGGATGTACCGGGAATAACCACTCCCCGGGAGTCGGACCATGTCAAAGCGGTTTACTGGATGTACGGAGTACTAGTGGAAGATGATTTCGGAATCTCAAAGGATGAGCTCCGCCAGAGGCTGGCCGACCACGGCATCGAGACCCGTTCCTTCTTTATCCCCATTCACCTCCAGCCGATCTACTCATATCTCCTGAGCGATGAATACCCGATCTCGGAAGAACTGGGACGCAAAGGGTTCTACCTCCCGTCAGCCAGTTCCCTCCGTCCTGATCAGATCGAATTCATTGTTGACGTGATAAGAAATGCGCGTTCTTAAAATTTGTCTTCAAAAAATTTCGAGAAACATCGCCCCCTATACAGGTCTTCCAAAATGAGAGTGATGTTGATCAACCCCCCTTTCGACCCGGAGGAGTCAGTCGGTGAGAGCAGTTCGGTCCGTTTTGTCTTAAACATCACCCCTCCTTTGGGACTGGCCTATCTGGGCGCGGTCCTGGAACGGGCCGGGCATCATGTTAAAATCGTCGATTATACCTCCCGATTCCCCTACGCTCCCCTTACCGAGATCATTAAAGATTTTGAACCGGACCTGATCGGACTGACTTCTACCACTCCATCGTTTGAAAGTGCCCGGCGGCTATCCGAAGAACTGCGGAAGATAATTCCCCGCACACCGCTTATTCTGGGAGGCGCGCACATCACCTGCGCCCCGGAATCGGCGATGGAGAGCGGACTCTTTGAGGTCGGCGTCATCGGTGAAGGGGAAGAGACCGTCGTCGAATTGACCGATCACATCCGGGGGCACGGCTTTGCCGGACTTGATGGGGTAAAGGGGATCATCTACCGGGATGGCGGGGGTTTCCGGCGGACACCACCCCGACCTTTTATCGAAGATCTCGACTCACTCCCCTTCCCCGCCTACCACCTCCTTCCTTCCCTAACTCATTACCATCCGACGCCGGCGTCCTATCGACGGCTCCCGGTCGGTATCCTGATGACCAGCCGGGGCTGTCCTTTCAAGTGCACCTTCTGCGACCGCTCGATCTTCGGCAATACCACCCGTTTTCAAAGTCCCGAGCGGGTGCTGGCCGAGGTGGAGTGGATGATCCGGGAACTTGGAGCCAAAGAGATCAGGTTCTTCGACGACACCTTCACCTTAAAGCGGGAACGCGCCGCCGAGATCTGCGCCGGTTTGAGAGAACGCAACCTGAATCTCCCCTGGACCTGCCTGACCGCCGTCAAGGCAATTACCCCGGATCTGCTTAAAAAAATGAAATCCGCCGGCTGCTGGCAGGTTCTCTACGGACTGGAGTCAGGCGATGATCGGATGCTCGGGCTGCTGGGGAAAGGAAACACCGTCAAGGAGAACCGAGACGCCGTTGGATGGGCAAAAGATGCCGGATTGGAGGTGCGGGGAGACTTTATCGTGGGGACACCCGGTGAGACCATGGAGAGCCTCGAGAAAACCCTGAACTTTACGCTCGAGAGTGGCCTTGACTACGCCCACTTCAATAAGTTCACCCCCTTCCCGGGGACCGAACTCTATAAACGCCTGGTAGCCGACGGATACTCCTTCGACTTCTCGCACGGATGCAGCATCCTCGACCACGGGGCGCTGCTCTTTATCCCCAGGTCACTCGACCGGGAGGAATATCGCCGCTGGCTCGACCGGGCCTTTAAAAAGTTCTACCTTCGCCCTTCCCACATCGGGAAACGCCTGCTCGCCATCCGGACCTGGACCCAGTTCAGGGGTCAGGTCCGCGGTGCTTTCGCTATCGCCGGCCTGTAGATTTTTGACAGGATTAACGAGATTTACAAGATGATAAATACTTTCTGGCGATACTCAGAAAATATTTGCCCGGCGATACTACGACCAGATTTCTATCTCCAGTTCCAATTCCACCCCGAACATCTCTTTCACCTTCTCCCGGGCCAGGGCGATCAGTTCCTCTACTTCCGTTGCCCGGGCGGAACCAAGGTTAATGATAACATTCGCGTGCTTTTCGGATATCTGCGCTCCCCCTGCTCTCTTTCCCTTCAAACCCACCGCATCGATCAGGCGGCCGGCAAAATCCCCCGGAGGATTTTTGAAGATGGAACCGGCGCTGGGATATTCGAGGGGAAGTACTGCCTTCCTCCGGGCAAGAATATCATCCATTCTTTTTTTGATTAATAGTGGACGGTCGCGCCGCAGTTCAAACTCCGCTTCCAGGACAATACCGCCATCTTTACGGAACCGGCTTGATCGATACCCGAAGCGGCAATCTTCCGGCGCCCAATCTTTAACTCCAGCATCGGGGTGAAAAGTCCGTACTCTCTTGATAATACATGAGATATCTTCCCCTTGGCATCCGGCATTCATGATTACCGCCCCCCCTACTGTCCCCGGAATTCCCGCGCCAAACTCAAGACCGGAAAGGCCCCTCTCTCCCGCCAACCGGGCCAGCCTTGCCAGGGCGACTCCTGCTTCCGCCATCACCTGGTTACCATTAAAAGTGATCTCGGCGGAGGCCCTCCCCACCTGAATCACCAACCCCCTTACTCCCTGATCGGAGACCAGGATGTTCGTCCCCCGGCCCAAAATGTGATAAGGAATATTCTGCTGACTCAAATATTCAAGAAGCTTTTTTAGATCATTCCCGCTTGCGGGAATGATAAAGATATCAGCCGGTCCCCCGATTTTAATGGAGGTACGCCCCTTCATCTCCTCAAAGAGCCTGATCTCCCCCCGGAATCCAGAATTGTGTAAACCCCGGGTAACTTTTTTATATCTCTGACCTGCCTTCATCCGTATTTTTAGTTTCTTCAACGCACATCCGTTGAATCCTTTTTAATATTAACTCCGCCATGTACTCGTGCCCAAACTGATTAGGATGGACATAATCTTGATTGCCCGGAGAACTGATCAGCAATCTGTCATAGCCTATCTCCTTGAACGCCGGCCTTAAATCCAGATATCCAATCCCGGCGGACTGGACAATATCCATTATCCACCGGTATTCCCTATCTTCAGGGCGGAGGAACGGGATAACAACAAGGAGGAAACGGGCCCCTCTCCTCTCGCAGAGCGCGCGCAATTTCAAAACAGCATCCCGCGTTGCCGAGGTCCTATCCAGATTCAGTTCTTTTAGTTGGAACCCGAGACTCTTCATAAATGGAGCAAGGCGGGTATTGATCAAACGTAAGAGGGCACTGGACCGCAATAAGATCCGCTGGCCGGGAAAGTTAAAGAAATATGGAATATATTCCCGGACGTTGTAACAGAGGAGATCACCGTCCGGATCGGCAACGACCCGGCGATTCTCGGTCCGATCATTCGCGCAACAATATGTATAAATAACCAGGTTAAAATTACTCTCCTGCCATTGCTGCTTATACCACTCATACACCTGAACGGCGTTGTAACCGGTTACACCGGCGTTGATGAGAGAAATCGTATCCCAGGGGCGAACGGGCTCGTCTGTAATCTTTTTCTTTAATAGTTCAGGGAAAGTCGTGCGCATCGGCTACCAAAAATTATCGATAATGGAGTCTCCCAAACAGAGAATCCGCAGTTCATGGGGAGATTTTGCCGGAGGTAGAACAGGTGGCTTACTCGGTTCATAAACCAGTTCCCGGTTGGTTGAGATCTTGAAGCGACATCCCTCCCCAACCGGGTCCGCGCCGACGATCTGCCCCTTCGAATTCCTCCCGAAGTGGACTTCCTGAGCACGATCTTCCAGATGTAAAAGCCGCACGAAGAATTCAGCTATTATCAAACCGATGACGATAGCGTTAAATAGTATAATCACATGGAAGATCATCTTTCGGACCGGCGATACCATCTTCTTCTCCAGTTTATATTACTTCTCTTTCTGTTCCTCGTTACTCTCCAGACACCGGTAATCATCTTTGCTGATGATCCAGGCCGCGTCAGCCTCGGTAAAAGTAAATGATGAGATATCCCCGGGACGAAACATCCACTGATAGGTCCCCTTCATGAACCTGGCCATCCCATTATTCCAGCATAAATGGGGAAACTCATGGGCGATAGAATCGTCCAGATATAGTTTTTGAGCCGGGTTTACGCGTTTATCGTGGATGGCCGAACGAATCTCCGAGAGCATGAAGTCCTGCGGAGCTAGTTGCTCGTTAAGAATCGAGACGTGAACCATCAGGGCAAGGAGATTGACCAACAAAATCCCGCCTAAAATAACATAAGGAATGACCCGATATTTCTTGCGGGCCTTAATCAACAGGTCCGTAAAAAATAAAACAAGCAGAACAATCAACGCGTTCGGGACATATTGGTAACGGAACTGGCGAAAGATATAGAGTGGCTCATTTGTAAGCATGCGCCCATGAAAGAGGGCAAAGACGCAGGATATGAGCAGAAAAAAAAGAAACAAGGGCTTGAGAGCGCGAGAACGCAACTTCCAGTAAATCCAAATAATAACACAACCCAAAACAAGTACCGAGATGATCCCTGTTATCAATATCGACTGATTTAATGATGGCCCAACTCCCTTCCAGAGCCCGTCCAGGTCAAGCTGCTTGCTGATAACAAGCGGGGGCTCGACCGGATTGATACTCCCGGGCAGAAATCTCTGGGAGAGCGCTTTCTTTAAAGCCGGACTGCATTCAAGAAAAATGCCGCCGCGGCCGATATTATCCTGAATGATTGCCGGGCAGGTCAGGAATGGGTCGATATTGGTAATAATCCCATTGAAGATAACAGCGGTTGAGGAAGCAGCCAGACTGAAGGTGATCCGGGAGGGAGATATCAATTTTTTTAATACGGATTCAGTCCCTTCAATTTTACTATAGGAACGGCTGAAGACAATAACTCCCCCGTAAGCCAGGTAGAGGATGGCCACGGCAAGGATGGTAACCCTTCGCAATATCCGACTGCGGGAACGATCCCCGAACGTGAAAGCCCGGATGGATACCAATATAATCAATCCCAGCGGCCAGAGAATAAATATCTCATAGCAGAGCATTCCCAATAAGAAGAGAAGGAAGGCAAAGATAAGAAAGACAGACCGGCCATACCGGAGAAACCGTAAAAATACAAGAAATCCGGATAGAAAAAGACAGAACCCGATAATTAAAGCAATGTGAAAGGTCCAGGAGACGATATCGAAGTGGGAGAAGAGAAAGGCGAAGACGGTCAGAAAGGCGGCCGTAATAGTCCTCCCGCAGCCGAAATTCCGGGCCAGCCGGTACATCAGCAGAATGCTAAAGCAGTAGAACCCGAAGGTCATCAGATGAAACCAGAAATAATTCGATCCAAAAGCAAACCAGAGCCAGTAGAGAATCAGGTGGAAGAGCGGACGGCAGGTCCCGTGCTCCCAGATATCGTAATTCGCAATCTCCATATCCCGATCAAAGACCGGGAGATCCTGGTAGTCATGGAAATAATAAAACAGACACCAGAAATCACTCCGGGGAGGGTTGGAGAAGGAGGGTCGAAAGACGAACAGGAGAACACAGAAGAGAAGAACAAAGTAAACGGTAACAGCGATATGTTTTTTGCTTCTCACAGAGCCGCTTCCTCCCTTCGAAATGTCGTTCCGCCATTGGACCGGAGATCCGGTTTGACGGCCTTAACGATAATCCCCCAGCTCTGGGTCCGGATAAGAGGGGTCCGGGAGAGGACTTCATCGACAAAGATCAGAGCCGTCTCAAGCAGAGGTTTGGCAGGAATATATCTAAAGAGGTCGAGAAAGTCCGGGAAGCCGAGCAAGGGGTAGGCAAGATAGCCAAAATAGCTAACCTCCCTTATTTGAAAGTATGGTTCCAACCATGATGATATAACCTTCCGGGTAAGATTGCGGTGAACTCCGGAAAAACGTTCTCCCTTCCGGGCAAGTATCCGGGGAAGCGCGGAGATAATCGAACTGTGGGTATCCGCCAGAACCACCTCTCCTCCCGGACGAAGCACCCGGTGCATCTCAGCGACCGCCAGTTCCGGGCGGGGCAGATGATGGAGGAGGCTGCGGGAGAAGACAAGATCGAAAGAAGCGTCTTTCAGTGGAAGTTCCTGGCTATTGCCCAGGACGAGTTGATCGGACCTCTTCGCGGCCCGTTTCAGCATCTGAGAGGAGATATCGAGCCCTACCACCCGGTCGGAAAAATCCCGCTTGAAGAGGACCCCAATCCCGCACCCATTGTCCAGAATCCGGCCTTCCCGGTTGACCCCCGCCAACATCCGGCCGGTCCACCAGTCATGATATCTTCTGGAATACGCAACCTGATATCGTTTCTCTTCATACTCTCCGGCCACACGATCCTGGATCGCGATCTCCTCGGCAAACGTTCCCCGGTCATCGCCAAGCAAGAAGGGAATTCCATCGTGGATCTCGTACGAACGTCCACAGGCAGGACAGAGGAGGCACTCACTCTCTTCAAGATCGCCCTTGCAGATAGGACAGGCTAGCTCCGGGATTCTTTTCAGTACTCTCACTCCTTAACCCCCGCGACGGATGTTGGAGATCTGATCCGCGAGCAGGCCGAAGAAGAGGGTGCCGATCCCGGCCAGCAACAGCAAGGTCGTGGTATCGGATATATTGGAATAGACGACCATCATGAAAAGCGTGTAAATCCCTCCCAGAAAAATTAAAATCATACTGAGAGGAACAAATATCCTAAGCGGATTAAAGAGCATGATAACCCGCAGGATTAAAAGCAAGGTCTTCCCCCCGTCACGGAAAAAGCTCACCCGGCTACTCCCCTCCTCCCGCCGGTTTATCTTGATGGGAAGATATTTCACGTCCCGCCCGTCCTTGAGCATAGATAGGGTGATGGTGGTGGTAAAGGAGAACCCGTTGGGGAGCAGGGGTAGATATTTGATGGCGTCAGTCCGATAAAAAGCCCGGAACCCGGAATTCAAGTCCGGGATTTGCTGGTTAACCAGATATTGGGCAACCGCGGTAAGCAGCCATTTTCCGGGTTTCCGGACAGCGACCTGATCTTCCTTTAAACGCTGACCGACAACCATATCACTCTCCGCCATGCCCTCCACCAAACGGGCAATCCCCCTACAGTCATGCTGTCCATCCCCATCGAGGGTGACGATGATCACACCCCTTGCTTTGAGGATGCCGCGTTTCAGGGAAGCCCCGTATCCCCGGTTCTGGGAATTGCGAAGCACCCGGACCCCTTCACCTTCCGCCCGGTCGGCGGTGCCGTCGGTTGATCCGTCATCGACGACCAGGATCTCATATTCCGGATATATCTTCCTGATATCCGAAACAGTCAGGGCAATTGTCTTGCCTTCATTATAAGCCGGTATCACAACAGTTACAGAGGGGAGTATCTTCTTTTCTTGTTCTTTCATAGCTATTTTCTCGGGTCGATTCCTTTCTTTTTCCTTATCGTTATATGGGCCCAGGCGATTCGGACCATCTGGAGAATATTCGACCAGGAGTTCATTCCTTTGAGAAAGACGATCAGACCACGGGGACGGAGAAACCATTCCAGGTAACAGCATCGGATCCCCTTCATAATCTCTTCCCCGGATAGTTCCGGATAGTTGACAATAGCGGAATAGTTCTGATCAAAATCCTCCCACTCGCTCGACTCCAGCCATCCGTTCTCTATCGCCTGCTCGTAAAATACCGTTCCTGGATAAGGAGCGGCGACGGCAAAGTTCACCATATCGAGGGGAAGACTGCGCGCGAATCGGCTGGTCTCCCGAATCGTCTCCCGGGTCTCCCCCGGAAGTCCGATCATAAAATATCCCCAGACCTTGATCCCGGCCTGCTTGGTCATTAAGACCGCCGTGCGCGCGGCGGCGATGGTTGCCCCTTCTCCCTTGTTGGATCGGTTCAAGATCTCCTGAACCCCCGATTCGATACCGAAGTTAATCATCCAACAACCGGCTTTCTTCATCCATCCCAGCATCTCCTTATCGACCCGATCAACCCGCGCGTTGCAGATCCAGTGTATTTTCAGATTATTGTCAATTATCTCCCGACAGATGCCGATCACATTCTCCCGTTCCTGGGTAAAAGTATCGGCATGGAACATAATATTATGAATACCCAGCCGGTTCAAATACTTTAGCTCTTTGTAGATGCTCTCCGGGCTCCGGAGACGGGGCTCTGACTTCCACATCACCGTCTGGCGGCAGAAATGGCAGGAGTTGGGACAACCCCGGCTGTGAAGAATAAACGTATACCGTTTTCCGATATACGGGAGACGGTATTTATCGACCGGGAGCAGCTCGTGGAGGGGGATCGGAAGAGAGTTCAGATCCTCGATGAAAGGTCTCGGGTCATTGACAATGATTTCTCCCCGGTCGCGGTAGACCAACCCCCGGATCCGACCGGGATGGCCACCTCCATCGACCACGGTTAACAGTTCTTCAAGGGTTTCCTCGGCTTCCCCCATAATCCCGAAGTCGATGGTGGGGAAAGCCTCCATCGTCTCCCGGGGAAGCGCCGTCACGTGAGGACCGACAATAACCGTGGAACTCCCGTATCGTTTTCCGAGATAGGTCGCGTAACAGTCGTTAGTGATAACTGATGAGATAGCCTGGACCACGATCCAGGACGGGCGGTGCTCCTTGAGATAATCAAGAACCCCTTCCCAGGAGATACCGCTCGCGATACAGTCCAGCAGTCCCACCGGATAACCGGATCGCTTTGCGATCGCCGCCAGATAGGCGAGGCTGGTCTGGGGCCAGATCGTCCGCTCCCGGGAACGACGGCCGGACCGGTTCATGTCCCGGATGTAGATATGACCATCCGGGGACGGCGGATTTACAAACAGAACCTCATTCATGTCTATGTTCGCATGGAATTCTTCCAGCCGATGAATATGTGATTCAGTCCCCACTGGGTGATGAAATATTTTTTCCGGGTATCTGTAAATCCGGCCTGGTCAAGACGATTGATTATCTCCCGGTCGGTGAGATAGTAGTCCTCCTCTTCATCCATCCCTCTCTCCCCATCCAGGTCTACCCTGGTCCCTAGGAATCTATCGGAGAAACGCGCTAACCAGTGAATCACAATCTCGGCCAGCGGGTTTCCCATGGTGATAACGATATTACCACCATCCTTCAAACAACGAAAGGCTTCCCGGAGTTCCCGATCGCGATCCCCGGCCGGAACATGATTGAGATTGGCAATAAAAGTCACCGAATCAAAACTTCCATCCGGGAAGGGGAAACTGGCAAGGTCCTCCACGACCTCCTCTTCCGACAATCCCTCATAGGGATACACGTCAATCCCCACCCCTTTCTTTTTTTTGAATGTTTTAACAAACCGGTTATACCGGCCACAGCCGATGTCCAGACATCTTTCCTCGGTGACACCGGCCACGTAATAAAAGCGTTCCAATTGCCGGCAGGTCAAACCAAACCAATTTTTCTAAAAAAGAAGAAGCTCCCGAACCGGAAATGTCAGAAAATCTGCAATAACCTGCCGGGGCGTCTGTTTCATTGGCGTCGGCGATCCTTTCTGACAAAACAGAGAAACACCGCCCCGCAGAAGACAATGGCCGAGAACAGGATGCTCCGCGAGAAAATCGGAGGATCAAAGACAAAGCTTACTTCATGGCTCCCCGGCGGCACAAACACACCTTTAAAACAATAATTCACACGACAGATCGGGACCTTTTCTCCATCCAGATACGCCTTCCAGCCCGAGAAATAGGTATCAATCATCTCCAGCAACGCTCCCTTCTCCGTCTCAACCCGGACTCGGGCCAGATTGGGGGAATACCAGAGGATCTCCAGCTTCTTGGAATCCCCCCCATCCCCGGCACCCGCGAACCACTCCGGTACCGGCACTCGCTGATTAAGATAGGCCGTCCCGGTAATACCGCCCCCCATCCGGCTCAGGGTTAGGGGCAAGGACGCGAATTTCACTCGAGGATAGAGACGAAAGAGTCGTGAGATGTGGGCTCCGTACTTAGCCGGGTTTTGCCGGATGGGTCGGGAGGTCGCCGGGAAAGAGGCGCTCTCAAAGACGCCGGTAGTAAACTGAAAGTCATGGACCCAGTTCGCGTCAAACCGGTTTTTAACCCGGCCGCGGAGATTGGGCACCGTCGAGAAGTCTTTTTCAAACACACTCAGTGAACTCCGGTAATCAATTATTTTCTTCTTCATCCGGAGTTGATGGCTGGCGTGAGCTATATTCAGCGCATCGAAGATCACCAACGCCGATAAACCGATCACAACTACGCCGCGGTGTTTGACTGAACGACGATTAAGTATGAAGATAAGGGTCCCCCCGATGAACAACATACCGAAGAGCGTATCGTGCAGAAGAAGAGAGACAAGTGTCAGATCCTGATCGAATAAAGGGAGAATTGCAGCTTGAAGATACGCCCAATAGCCCAGAAGAAGGAGAAGAACTCCCCCGAGGATCCAGGGAAGTGACCGGTCCAGAAAGCGGTCCCGCACGCGGCGAAATGTGATCCGCAATCCGAGAGCGGCCAGAAGGAGAAGATAAAAGATAAAGAAGAGACGATTCATTGCCGCGTGCCGGGCGCGCGAATATACCGGCAGAAGATAGAAGAACCATTCGTAGAGAAAGCTGAACCCCCCCAGACTGGCGAACATATAGAAGAAAGCAATCCCTCCCAGCAGCAACGGCAGAGACCGGTAACGCCTCCATTTGACGAGGGCGATAAGCGCGAAGATCAGGCAGGGCAAAGTGATATAGACCGAGCGCCGGGTCAGGTCCTGGCCATTAAAGTTGGACATATCCAGGATATTTTCGTTGCCTCCGCCGACGGCTATCTCGGCCTCGTTTTGAAGTAGAGCGGTCCGGGGAAACCAGAGAGTGATGAAGGACCGGGGGGTCAGAGCGCCCTGCCCCACGGCACGTTGATAGGAGATAGCCTGATCCCGGGTGGTGTAGGGCAGGTAGCTTTTCACAGCGATTAAATAAGGTGTCGCCAACAGACCACCGAGGATAAAAATAGCGGCTAATTTACCCCCAATGGCAACCGGGTTGCATCGTCGGCGACAGATCAAGGCAATAATAACCGCCAGTAATACCAGGTGCAATCCGATAGCAAACCAGAGGATAGGGTACACAGTCACGATCGCCAGCGCGTAAGCGACACCGGCCGCCAAACAATACCGGAAGGAGTTTTTCCGGTTCAGAAACGCCTTAACCCCGAAGAGGACGACAAAGGGGAGCCAGCAGAGGGCGGCAATGATCGACGGCTGGGTGTTATGGACAGCGAAGCCACAAAAAGCGTACCCCACCGCGGTAATGAACGCTATCCAGCGGCGCCGAACCAACCATTTCGCCAGGATGAAGAACCCGATCGCCCCCGCTCCCAGGGGTACAATATAGGAGAGAACAATAAAATGATGCAAACCGTAACACGGAGAGAAGATGGCGGTAATCAGATAAAGCGGAAAAAAATACTGCCCGGTGGGGGCAACATAGGGAGGGACCCCCAGTGCGTGGTATGGATTCCACAAGGGGAAGATGCCCTGGGTAATGGATCGCCCGAGAAAAAGATTGATTGAATAACCGATATGGTGAACGTCTCCCTCCAGAAAATAGACTTCCCCCCGGAGGAATTTGTAGTACGAGATAAAGACCAGCAGCACCAGAAGCAGGGAACAGCCAAGATCAATGAAAACCCCCCGCCGATTCCGGATCTTTTCCGGCGACCGCCAGGCAATAGGTATCACCAACAGATTCAGACATAGATACCCGGCAAGACAACTCAACGTTACCCCACGGGAGAATATCCCGAGTAGATCCACCACCAGAAGAGGCAGGAAGACAAGATGAGTAAATACATTGAATCGACGGGCCCGCGTAAGGGAGATGGTACTTAAACCCGTCATCCAGCGGGAGAGCCCGAGATGAACCAAGCCCGCCAGAGGAAAGATGTAGAGAAAAGCCGTCAGCAAGGTGAGAAATGGATGAAAGATCTGGCTCCAGTAGAGGAGATAAGCCCAGGAGAGGATCATTGAAACCACCCCAACCGTCGTCCATCTAATGAACCAAGCCACCCGGGACTCCGATAATACCACATATGATGATGAGTTTATTTTACTCATATTATCTTACTGTCTCAGAATTCCAATAATGGCCGACCTAAAGGTCAACGGCTACGACATCTTCGTAGTCGCGGACCTTTAGGTCCGCTAAGTCCATTTAACGCTTCGCCAACCATCTTTTCCTGACTCCATAGCCCAGCAACAATAAAATCAAGCCGCCCCAGGAGGCCGCGGAGATAATGGCTCCAATTCTCAAG
>JAVCDH010000057.1 GCA_030765805.1 Candidatus Euphemobacter frigidus | reverse complement strand
AAACCTTGACATAATCGACCCATTACCCCGGCATCATTACGTCATCGGTCGCAGAGTGTAGTGACCAAAAAAGGTGGTCGTTTTGTTGCAAATCAATGACTTACGTTAAATTCGGGGGAAAGTTGGGCTAAGTCCTTACCGGCGTTTAGCTGCGTGCACTATCTCCAAAGCCTCGGCCATCGAGATCTTTTTATGAACGAGTTTGAAGATGGCTTTCATCATCAGTCGGGGATTATCATGCTGAAAGACATTCCTCCCCACTGAGACCCCGGCTCCGCCGGCCTCCAGTGACTCGCGGATCATGGTAAAGATGCTCTTCTCATCATCCGCCCGCTCGCCTCCGGCGATTACTACCGGAATTGGGCATCCTTCCACTACCTGGCGGAAGCTGCTGACCGAGCCGGTATAGTTCACTTTGACGATGTCCGCTCCCAGTTCGGCCGCGATCCGGGCTGCGTGTTTAACCCCTTCCACATCGAACTCGCTTTTAAACTTCTCGCCCCGGGTGTACATCATGGCCAGCACCGGCATCCCCCATTCCATCGCGGTGACGCTGACCATTCCCAGGTCTTTAAGCATCTCTGTCTCATCCTCCGCCCCGATATTAACGTGAATCGAGACCGCGTCCGCTCCCATCTTGAGCGCCATCTCCACCGAATTGACCAGGACCTTGGTGTTGGGATCGGGACTCCAGACGGTGCTCCCCGAGAGGTGGAGGATCAGGCCCAGATCCTTGCCGTATTTTCGGTGTCCGAAGAGAGGAAGACCCATGTGCCCGAGAACGGCATTGGCTCCTCCCCGGGCGACCTCATTTACCATCTCCCGCATATTGACCAGCCCGCGAATCGGTCCCAGGGTGACACCGTGGTCCATCGGCACGATGACGGTCCTTCCGGTCTTTCGGTTTAGTATCCTTTCCAGACGAATCTTCTTCCCCAGCAGCATCTCGATTCTCCTTTAATAATATTTTTACCCGGTAAAAATATTATTATTATTCGCCGGAGGCGCTTGTCCGCCTTTGGAGGAGATGTGTCTTCGGCGAGAAGTTCTTAAAAAGCGATGTTTTTAACAACATGCAACACGCAGTATATCTCTCTGCATCTTGCCGTAAAGTAATTTTTTAGTGAATGAACAATAAAAATTCAGAAGACAGGCTCCTAGAACTTCGTGAATTTAGTGGGTTTCAATTCTTGGGCATTAATCCGGGTTAATGTGATGTGCCGGTCGGAAGGTGGTCCCCGGCCTCTTCATCTGTCTGATAATCTAGGACCTTGATCGAGATGGCGCCGATGATGTTTAAAAGCCGTAACTGCTCGACCAGGTCGCCCTGGCTCAGTTTTATATGGGTGGCATCGGCCCGAACCTGCCCGAAGACCGGATCGACCGGGATCCATCTCCCCGTGTGAACTTCCGCCCATTGATGGTAGTAAAACTTACCGTCTTCGATCTCCACGAGGCCCGAGACCTGGCGGGCCGGGAGGCCGAGACTGCGGGCCAGAGCGACAAAGAGGACCGAGTGGGCTTTGCAATCCCCCGACCTCTTCTTTAGGACATCAAGAGCGTTAGGGATCGCCGCCAGGAATGATTTTTCAAGGTTTTGATAGACCCAGTCAACGAGCCTCTCGGTCACCCGGCCGGCGTTTTTTTCGTTCCCGGCAATCTCTTGGGCCAACTGCCGGACGGAGGAGTGGGTGCTCTGAAGATAGGCGGTCGGTTTCAGATAGGGCTTGAGATCGGCATCCAGAACGGGGAGCCGTAGTGCCGGAACGTTCGGATCTTCCTGGACCGAGATCTTGAGATAATAGGTCTGAGGCCCAAGCTTTTCGAATCGCTGCCGGGGGGATGAGAGGAGAAGACCGGTATCATCTATTCCGCTTAGCCTCATGGTCAATGAGCGAGCATGTCGGGGATCGGGGACCGGGCGGTCCGGTGTGATAGAGGTCATGAGGAGGAGGTCGCTGGCATACCCCATGTCTTTCGACTCTTTCTCCCCTTCCTCACGGATGGTAATCACCCCCCCCACCTTCGCTTCCAGGATATGTAGGTGCTGGTCGATCAGGGAGAGAGTCTTGATGCCGAGCTGTGGGAACTCGGAGGCGACCCGATAGATGGTGGTCGGCACCCCGCTGATGAACCGCTTCTCGATCGAATCGACGGTATGTTTGATCCGGACCGTGGTCAGGAGGGTGGTCTCGAACTGGGTGGTCTCCACGATTGTTCCCGGCGGGGCCTGAGAGTGGACCAGGACCAGGTCGGCCAGCGCATCGGCCAGTTTTTCCTCAGGCGCCGGGATCTCCTCACGGCCGGTCGGGGTCGTCACTTCAAAGAGACTGTTCTTCTTTAGTCCGGTGAATGAACTATGCCCCAGAAGAGAGTTCTGCGCCGAGGTGAAGGCCACCAGCCCCTGCCCCGGGAGGTAGATCTTCTCTTCCCGGATCGACATCTCATGGGTCCTTCCGCCCAGATTCAGGCGGTAGAAGATGGAGGACTCAGAGGTATAGGCTCTCCGGCCATGGTAGTCGGTTTGAGCGAGGCGGAAGGAGCCGTAACCGACTTTATTTCCCATCAGGTAGGCGCCGTACCAGCGGGTACCGAGGTAAGGCGCCGGGTCGAATTTTACAGCTTGGTTCTCTACTGCCCGGGCCGAGATGCCGAGGAAGCACCCGGCCAGGACGAGTACGGCGCCGGTTTTTTTTATGGTCATTGAATGATAAACTGTTGCCGTTTCGGGGGCGTCGGCATCGGTTTCGGGGTCGGGGTAGGCGACGGCCGGTTGTTGATCTGTTCCATAATCAAGCCGGCTTCTTCAGGCGAGAAGTTACCGACCAGGTGGATCCAGTCCTTCCGGCGGACCGGGACCATCTTAAAGGCTTTGCGTACGGTCCCGTCTATGGTGAAGATGATGGTTCTCCCGACGTTCCCCATCATCGCCTCACGGTATTTTCTTTTCCCTTCCGGAGTTAAATAAAAACGGAGAATCGGTGGGTCAGCCTCCAGGTTCGAGAAGGCCCCGGCGATATCGTTCTCGGTCAGCCAGGGAACTTCCTGGACGATCTCAAACTCCCCTTTCTGATTGTCTACCGGGATGATCCGGGCCGGCCGTCGAAAGAAGAGTTCCACGGGGATAGAGCGGGAAGTCGGCGAGAGAGAGGGCGAAGGAGCGGGAGATGGAGAAGATACTAGTGGAGCAGAGGTGGCTCCACCACATTCTTCTCCACCCGCGCCCGCTGTGAAGATCATTACCGACATTAAGAGATAAGGCAGATTGAGCATCTTTGATTGATAACCCTCAAGAAACAGGTATATTATAGTAGAGCCTGTTCGCTTTAAAGACGGACTCTAACTCTGAAGAAATTATAACAATTTAAGGGGCAATAATCAAAACTAATCCAATTTACCTGAATTATTCATGCCTTGAGGAGATTACGATGCCGATATTTGAGTATGCCTGTCCCCGGTGCCGGAAGATATTCAGTTTTCTGGTCCGCAACCGCGCCAAAAAGAAGAAGCTCCGCTGTCCCCGGTGCGGCACCACAAAACTGAAGAGGGTTTACAGCTCCTTCTCCCTGGGTCATTCTGAAGAGAGCCGCCTGGAGAAGATGGCTGATCCCTCCTTCTTCGCCGGTTTGGACGAGAAGGATCCCCGGAGTCTGGCGCGCCTGATGAGGAAGATGGCCCAGGAGACCGGAGAAGAGATGGACGATGAGATGAGAGAAGCCTGCGAGCGGCTGGAGGCAGGTGAGGATCCGGAGAAGCTGGAGGAGTTGATGGGCGCTGGATATAGCCGGGATAACAGCGGCACGCTCTATGAGTAGGGGATGGTCTTGAAAAGTGAACTAATCAAGAGGAATTATGTTTTTGTTAAAATCAAAATTTGATTAGTTCACTTTTCAAGACCGTCCCCTAAATTACGGAGGCGGCGGCGACAGAGGTTGATGAGGGGTTGAGAGGTCGCGGCGCGTCTTTTGAACTCGTCTGTCCAACGATCCTGATGAGCACGGTAGAGCTGTTGCAGCAGGCTGTGGCTGATCCCCCGCCAGGTCTTCTTCTTGGCAGCCGCGAAGCGCGCGAACGGTAGTTCGTACTCGTCCGCCGGCCACCGCTCGGCGAACGCTTTCTTCAGTGTCAATCCCCGGTGGGCCAGCTCCAGCATCTTCTCCCAGTAAGAGCGGACGTCTTCCAGGTACTCGGGGACATTGAAGGCCCGGGCACCCCCGTCATAGATGACGCACCGCTCCAGAGGATAGGAGAGGTTCCGGAACTGGGAGAGCTCGAACTCAGGGGCCAGGAGGGCCGGTGACCGCAACAGGTCCGTCCCCTGGAGTTTGACGGCTACCTTGGTCTTGGAGTCGGCGAGGTGAAACTTCCCCTCAATATAGACCAGGTAGGTCTTCTGATAATTAGGAAAGACCGAGCGGAAGAGAATATCATACTTCCGCAGGGTCTTCTCGGCCTTGTGGCAGCCGATGGTGAAGAAGAAGACGTTCCGGACCGAACGCCCCAGGTTTTTAGCCAGCCGGAAGATGATATCAAAACCATTCTGGACGGTCACACCGGTGGCCACGATCTCCCCGATAAAGAGGCTCGCGCCCTCCGGGATCTCTAACTTCCGGTACTGGTCGTCCTTGATGTACCACCGGCCAAACCGGTTCCGCTGCCGTTGTGAGGTGAGAAAGGACGAGAGGTGGGTATTGAAGCCGATGGCATCATAGAGGCTCTCACGGATAGCGAAGTTCAAGCCGGAGCGGAGGAAATGGATGACGCTGATACTGGTTGGTTCAAGAGAGCGAATTGCCTCTCGCTCCGGGAAATACTCGAGAGCCAGAGTTATGATCTTCCGCATGGACCGGGTGAATTCACACCCGAAGATCTCGGGGCGGTTCAAGAGGTCGCGGGAGCAGGACGTGGAGAGGATATAGGACTGAATCTGCTCGGGATAATCTTCGAAAAGCCGGTAGTAGGTAATCTGCTGGTTCTTCAGACATGGTTTTAAGAAATCCATATTCGCTCCCGGATTATGACAGTATGAAGGTCGAACATTATAATAAAGAAACGGAGGGGAGCAGTCAAATAGTTAATCTCATCACCCGCATTTTTTAACTTGTTAATTCCGTCAAACCGGGATAGCCTGCTCGCCGCGGATATGAGAGTATCAGCATCGGAAATTGTATTTTTTAACAGGATTTACAGGATAAAGCTGGATAAAATTAAAAAAATTCTTGTTAATCCTGTTATCCTGTCTGAAAAAGTCCCCCACCAAGGCGGGGTTAAGTTCTGAATGGAGGTGACTGCGATGAGTGTCATTGCGAAAAGCGAACTGAAAAAACTAATCCGGGAAGGGGTGATCAAGATCGAACCCTTCTCGGAAAGACAGATCGGCCCGGGTTCGGTTGACCTTCACCTGGGGAGCACATTTCTGGCATATAAGAAGGTGCGGGATATCTATCACATTACCGACCAGGCCGATTACCGGCAGATCACCCAGAAGATCAAGGTTAAGGACTATTTCCTGCTGCTCCCGGGTGAGTCGGTGATGGGCATGACCCGGGAGAAGATCACTCTTCCGGATAATATCTGCGGGCGTCTGGAAGGAAGGAGCCGTTTCGCCCGCCTGGGACTCCTGGTCCACATTACCGCCAGCTTTATGCATCCCGGGATCTCCAACCATCAATTTCTGGAGATGTATAACGCCAGCCCTATCCCCCTGGCGATCCATCCGGGAACCATGATCTGCCAGTTTATCTTTGAGTACACGATCGGGAGAGGACATTACCGGGGCAAGTTTGAGAAGCAGTAGTTTAATGAAGATTAAGAAAGACAGAGTTATTAAGGTTATCAAATCAAAGAAGAACCGGCCGCTGACCCGGAAGGATATCCACCGGCTTCTCCACCCCAACGCGCATGGAAGCCGGGAACTTGACCGGCTGCTCGATGAGATGGAAGCGTCCGGCATGATCATCCGGGTTAAGAACGGGCGTTATGCGGTTCCGAAAGAACTGGGACTGGTCGTGGGCAAGCTGGAAGTGAACCCCCGGGGCTTTGGTTTTGTCATTCCGGAGAAAGACCTTGGGGGGGATATCTATATCCACAAGGAGGATATGGCGACTGCCCTTCACGGGGATACTGTTCTGGTCCGCCTGGAGAAACCCCGGCGGCGAACCCGGCGGCGGAGCTCTTCGGGGAGGGTGATCAGGGTCATCCAGAGAGGGAGCAGGGAGATTGTGGGAACGCTGAAAAAGACCGGCTCCCTCCTCTATCTCCTTCCCGACAACCCTTCATTTATCCACGACATCTACATCGACCGTACCCGCGCCGGCTCCGCCCGGCCAGAAGATAAGGTGACCGTCCGGGTTACCGGCTGGCCCTCACGGCGTCTGAACCCGGAAGGAGAAGTGGTGGAGGTGCTGGGGAAGGCGGGGGTGCCGCAAGTGGATACGCTTTCGGCGATCAAGGCGTACGATCTTCGGGAAGAGTATCCGGAAGAGGTCCTGGAAGAATTGGAGAAGATTGATCGGCGCATCACCCCGGAGGAGATCCACTCCCGGGAGGATCTTCGGGAACTGGTTCTCTTCACTGTTGATCCGGACGATGCCCGGGATTTCGACGATGCCGTCTCATTGCATAAGACCAAAGAAGGCAACCTTGTGCTGGGGGTACATATCGCAGATGTCTCCCATTATGTGAGAGAGGGATCGGCCCTGGACGCGGAGGCCCGGGAACGGGGAACTTCCGTCTACCTCCCGGCCCGCGCTCTCCACATGTTGCCCCCGCGCCTGGCTACGGATATCTGCAGCCTCCAGCCCGGAGAAGACCGCAGGGCAAAATCGGTCTTTATCACCTTCACTCCGGAAAGCAAGCGGCTGGAGTATCGTTTCTGCCGTTCATTAATCAGGTCCCGGCGTCGCTTTACTTATGGAGAGGTGAGAAAGATTATCTTAGAGAAAGATGCCGGGGCCCGGGCCGTTTCCCCGGAATTGACTGCCCGACTGGATGAGATGGCGGAACTGGCCCGCCGGTTACGGGATGCCCGGTTCAAGCGGGGAGCCTTCGATTTCGATATGCCGGAGGCGAAGATCATCTTCGATCACGAGGGCTTGATCTCGGACGTGCGGCTGGAAGAGTCGGACCTGGCCCACTGGCTGATCGAAGAGTTCATGCTGGCCGCGAATGAAGCCGCGGCCGACTTCCTGACCGATCGTCGTGCTCCGCTGATCTACCGGGTTCACGAAGAGCCGGACGATTCCGACCTTTTTGAGTTCGTAGAGTTCGCCGCGGCCTTCGGATATATGATCAAGAACCCCCGGAACCGTAAAGAGATCCAGACCTTCCTGGACTCGGTCCGGGATACTCCCCTGGCCACCACCCTCCAGACCGCTTTTCTGCGGTCCATGAAGCAAGCCGAATATTCCGCCGTCAACATCGGTCATTTTGGTCTGGCCAGTCCCCGTTACGCTTACTTCACCTCGCCGATCAGGCGTTACCCGGACCTCCATACGCATCGGCTGTTGGAGAGGATCCTGCAGGATGAGAAACCGGAGCCTCAGCCGAACCTCAAATCTCTCGCCCGGCACTGTTCGGAGACGGAAAGGATCGCCGAGAAGGCCGAGAGAGAGATGCTCCAGCTCCGGAAACTCCAGTTCTTCGGCCGACACCTGGCTTCCGGTGAGAGCCCGGTCCTCAAAGGAGTTATCACCGGGATGAAAAATTTCGGCTTTATCGTCTATCTAAACCGGTACCTGCTGCGTGGCCTGGTCCACGTCTCAACTCTGACCGATGACTTCTACCGAATGGACCGGAGCGGGACCCGGCTCCGAGGGCGCCGGACCGGGCGGGAGTTAACCGTCGGGGATGAGGTGCGGGTCCGGGTGGAGAAGGTGGACATGCAGAAAAAACAGATTGATTTTGTTGTCTATTCAGGTTGATAATCTCTGATAATGACTGGCGCTCCGCCGGGTGGGGACGATAGATCAAAGGAGGTGCGTGAAATGCCGAAATTAATTCAAGGCGGGAATTATGTCTACGGCTGGATCGTGGTGGGGGCCGACGGGTCGATCCCCCTCCCTGATGAGCTGAGGACGGAGTACGGGATAGAGGGTGAGCAGGACATGATCCTCATCCAGGGGAGTGAGGCCTTAGGAGGATTTGGAGTTTGCCGGCATGACAAGCTCAAGGCTTCCGGCATGGGGGTTATCCTGGAACGTTACCGAGAACTGGAGACGACTCCTTCCGGCGAGCCGGTGATGGTGAAAGGGAAGAGCAAGATCTACGGGAGAGCCCCACTGGGAGGCGACTACCGTCTGAAGCTCTTGCCGGAGATCCGGAAGACCTTTGGGGTATCTCCCGGCGATCGGCTTCTGGCTATCCGGGGGAGCGGGGTGGTCCTCTCCTTCGCCTCCGCCGGCCCCATCCTCAAAGAAGCCCGCCGGTACGAAGACCTGGCGGTCTGGGAATAATTTCGAGAGTGACGCGGAAACAGTCAGCAGTCGCTCTGATGGGGATTCTCCTGCTGGCGGCCGCCCTCCGTCTCTGGGGGATTACTTACGGGCTGCCCTGTACTTACTGTCGCCCGGACGAGGATCGCCTGATAAACACAGCCCTTCGGCTCTCGCTGGAGGACCCCAACCCCCATTATTTTATCTGGCCGAGTCTTCCCTTTTATCTTACCCGAGGATTATTGGAAGGGTATTCAGTATTCGTGAGCTGGATATCCGGAGGGGGATTAACTTCTGCGGGTATGCTTTATGGAACCGACCCGGCCTCCCAATATTTGTTTCTTAGACTGATTTTTTGTGGGCTGGGGATAGCTACCGTTTTTTCTCTTTAATCTTCTGGGGAAGAAGATGTTCTCGGCAGATACGGGGTTACTGGCAGCTTTTTTCCTCTCCGTCTCTTTTCTGCACGTCCGCGATTCCCATTTCGCTATGCTGGATATTCCCTTCACTTTTTTTTGCGTAGTATTTTATCTATGTATCTGGGGAGTCTATCTCAACGGGAGTTGGAGATCATATTTGTTGACCGGATTCGTTGGGGGGATAGCCACAGCTTTTAAATATTTTGGAATAGTGCTGATTATTCCTCTGTTTATAGCCGGTATAATCGCTTCCCCGCGAAGCCCGGGTAATTTTTTAACTCGGGCTTTTAGTATTAAATTTATAACAACCCTGATTTTGTTCTGTCTTGTCCTGGCGATTACCTCGCCATATATAATACTTGATTTTTCATCATTCATCTTGGATATCAAAGAAGAAATTTTATTATCTCAATATAAATCAGGGCACACTCTATTACCTCAACTACGAACCGCCCGGGGATGGCTATATCACCTCGCCTTTTCTTTGCGATATGGCATGGGTCTGTTACCGGAGCTTATCTGTATATCAGGTGTGTTATGGAGTGTGTATAGATCATTCAAGGGGGAGAGGCAGCATCTTTTACTTTTATCTTTTATTGTCCCTTTTTATTTATTGCTTTCCCCTCAGAAAAAACCCTTTATGCGTTACGTGACAGTAATGTTGCCTTTTCTTTATCTATCGGGCAGCCGGATTATTACGGATAATTTAAGCAGGATTGGGGGCTTGAAAGGTAAGATTATACTGCTCCTGATAGCTTTAGCCGTAATCGCGGAGCCGCTCCATAACCTTTATCTACATGACAAGTTGTTGGGAAGGAAAGATAGCAGGAATTTAGCAAGCAGGTGGATGGAAAAGAATATCCCCCAGACAGCATTTATAATTTTATCCAATCCCTTAATTTTTGGGAATCCTCCGGTCTTCAATAAATATTATCATCGAATCTCCTTAAGTGGAGAGGAGACACCTGAAGACCTGGAACGGCTGTCGTATTTATTAAGATCAAGGCAAGCTTATCTGATAGTGAATGATCATTTTCTTCTTTATTCTTCAGTAAATCAAGATGCGATATCATATCTGATACAACTCGGTGATTTAGTTTATTCTATCGAAGCATTCGAGAGTTCCAACGCTTGCCGGCCCATATATGATCCCTTCGACGCGTACTATCTTCCATTGGCCTCGTATCGCGGAGTGAAACATGCCGGACCTAATATTCGGATATATCGTTTCCCCCGGTCTCCAAATTCCTGATTAAAACCTGGGCCTGAGGATAAGTATGATCCATTTCAATTATCCTGCGCAGATGTTTTAATGCCCGCTTATATTGCCTTCTGGTAGCGTAAATGACACCAAGATTGAAATGCGCTTCTCTGGTGATGAGCCCGGAAAAATATTGATTAACGATTCTCTGATACGCGTGTTCAGCTTGCCTTAAGTCTCCTCCTCTCTGATGAATAATTCCCATGGCCATTAAGCCGGGACTGAACTCTGGATTGATTTCCACCGCATGAGAAAAGTATTTTATGGCCTGATCAAAATTCCCCTGGTAGGCCGATTGAAGTCCTTGTTGATGGTAGGAAAGATAATCTTCCGGATACCTGGAGAGCCCGCGCCAATTAGTGAAGAGCCATGGTGCCGTATTTAGAAAAGCGGTGGCAACCAGCACCAGGCTGACATATTTAAGATATTTACCCGGCGAGATCGTAGTGATGACCAGATAACCGGCTAAAAACGTGTATGGCGTGGCTGCCGTGGATAGGACATCCCAATCTCTTTTTTGCTCCCAGGTGGAGTGAAAAGTTATAGTAAAAATGATGAAGCAAGCGGAGGCAATAAATAAATATATCAGCTGAGGATCTGAAAAATTTATTTTCTTAAAAAGGAAGAGGAATATTAAGACAATAGTAATTAATCCAATCGGTGATATAAGGATGTGTTCGTTAAAAATATCTTTTAAATGAATAATATTGAAGACGTCTTCTATCGGTAAAAACAATTGGGGATGACGTGCGAAACGATTTATTCCGATATCCGGGTCATGGGCGCCGAACAGCAGGCAGGTTACTACTAGTAGAGCGATAGGTGCAAGGAATACCGGAATCGCTTTAACGACTAATTTGATTTTTTGTCCTTTACGGCGCTTCCCAACCTCTAACCAAGCCAGATAAACAAGGGAAGGAAAGAGTGCAAGAGCAAGAGGGTGAATGCATACGGTGATAGACAGAATCATAATGGGAATGAAAAGATGAACTCTTTCCTGGAGATAAAGTGTCGAGAATAGAATAAAGGCCATTGTTCCGGTTGCAACCAGGGTATAATTTTCTACATGTCCAAAAAATAACTGTACTTTCCCCATAGTAATCATGAATAAGAAGATGATTAATTGTCCGATGGTATTCCGGGTAATTTTGATGCAAGCCACTAATAGACAAAAAATATAAATGGCACCTCCTACACAACTTATCAGGGCAATAGATTTCCATGCGTTCCAGTCGAAGATGGCATGGAGCGTTCTATACACAAGGATTGTAATCAATCGGTCTAAAGGCTCTCTCCAATAAAAAGACTCCCAGAAATTACCGGGTAAAGTTCGCTCCAACAACCTGATAGTGATCTCGCCATCTCCCCACAGTTTTTGTGATCTCAGGAACCAGAAAACGAATAATACTGTTAAGCTGATAAGGGCAAAGAAATAATATTTTTTCCCCGCCGGTTTGATTTTCTCTTTTTTCTTGATGAAAAAATCGATCTTATTCCAGAAGAGATTATTGGTAGAAGGAAGAATTGATAAAATAACTAAAATTATTAACAGTATTTGGAGCCAATAAGGAGAAAAAGTTAAATGATCGAAGCCCCAGGCAAGATGGGGAGGGAGGAATACCGCAACAAGCTTGCAAATTATTACAATTATAGCCAGTGTTACAGTGGAATAGACTAAATATTTAATATTTTTACCGGGGTATGGGGCTAACAACTTCAATTCCGGATCTCCTTATGGATTAAAGGACAATTGCTCGGAATCTTCCGGAGAAGGGCGGCACTTTTTATCTCCTTTCCATCCGGGCCTAATACAGTGATGAAGTCTTCCAGAACAGGGGCGGCAAGCTTTTGCCCGGGATACTCGGCGCGCTCCCGGTGAGTCAGGACGTAGATGCGGCCATTCCCGGCCACGAAGAGATCGTAATTCCATTTGCCCCGGTAAATCCATAACACCTGGGATTCTTTATTTAATTTTACCAGGGGGCCGGAGAGGTCACCGTCCCCCTCGAATATTCCCAGCAGGTCACCGTTCGGATAGATATAGGCACGCCGGCAATGACTCTCTTCCGGCAGGTCGATATCTCGAGGCCGGATCATCCATCGGTGGACTGGATCTCCCTTCATGTCGACCAGGAAAGCCCCGGGAACTGAAGCAGAGACATAGAAGTTCAACCCCTGATAAGCGGCCTTCTCATCGTATCGGACTACCCCGGTTTTTTTAGGCGCGGGCTTATAGCCTTGCAAGTAGGGGAGGCTTTTGATGGTCGAGAGGGATCTTTGTTCAGCCGGGACCGAGGCTGGGCCGTCTTGAGAAACTTCCGGACCCGGAAAGGCCGGCATCAGTATGAAGCCGCTCCCCAGCAGGAGGAAATATACGATGAAGTTTGGAATCTTTCCGACAGTTCTCATAAGAATCCGGTTTGGACAAGCTTCTAACCTTTCCATTTTTTCAGCCGGGCAGATATCTCCCCAGAAAGGCGTCGATCGCCCGGCAATAGATAGATTCGTCCTCCAGGAAGCCCTCTCCATGGTTCCCCCGGATCTCCAGGAACTCCTTTGGTTCTGCGGCTACCCGGTAGAGCCGTCTTCCCTGCTCAAAGGGAACCAGGTCGTCCTTCCGGCTATGGATGAAGAGCTTGGGCAGTGTGAGAGACTCGACTTTCGAGACCGAGTCGTACTTATCGAAGACCAGGAGGTCCACCGGGAGGTAAGGGAAGAGCAGCTTGCCCATATCAACCGCCGAGGTAAAGGCTGATTCACAGATCAGCAATGAGGCCTTTCGCCGGTGTGCCAGTTCGACGGCCACGGCTCCTCCCAGTGATCGCCCGAAGATGATAATTCGCTCCAGCGGGATCCCCCGCGCTTTCCGGAGATAATCATATGCCGCGGTAGCGTCCCGGTAGGTTCCTTCCTCGGAAGGAGAGCCTCCGCTCCGTCCGTAGCCCCGGTAATCGTAGATGAAGACGTCCAGTCCCAGCTCATGAAATATCCGAATACTATCCAGGCGGTGGCTGATATTGCCGGCGTTGCCATGACAGAAGATGATTGAACCCCGGCTCGCGCCGGCCGGGATCCACCAGCCGTGAATCCGGACGCCATCGGAGGCGGTGAGAGTCACGTCTTCATAATCCAGCCCGATCTCGGAGGGACTGGCTTCCAGTTCCGACTGGGGATAGTACATCCGGCTCCGTTCGAATCTCCGGGCCAGCCACCAGACAAGAAGCACCAAAAGTCCGATCAGCAGGATGGTGACGATGATCTTCATAGACAATAATTACTTGATTTTTTGCCGGTTAGGGATATAGTATTAATTTCTTATTCCGGAATAATCTTCCCGCATAAGCCGGAGTTCAGATATTCTGATAACAGTATGGCACCGATGGATAATGAATAAATACAAATCGGGTTATAGCAGATCAGGGATTTTTTAACGATTATTTTTTTATCCCCGCAAATTTTTCGCAGAACAAGGAGGAGAACAGATGAGGTATATAAAAACACGAGGTTACCTGCTGGGAGTAGTTATGGTCATATCACTTTTGGTCCTTTGCGATTGTGGCAAGAAGAAAGAGGAGGCACCCCCTCCCCCGGCCACCCGCGCTGCCGAGGCGGTCTCGGAGGATGAGACGGCTGGAATCCGTCTTCGCCAATCTAAAAGCGGCTCGGTATTGATCCTGGAAGAAAAAACGGAAGTTAAGACCGCGAAGGGAGAGCCCTCCCGAAAGGACGCGGGTCTCTCCGATCGGCCCGTCGCCCCCCTTCCCTCCGGTTACAAGGCTTTTCGGGATCAGCACGTCCGGCTTTATGTCAAAGATGTCCCGGCTGGTCTAAAGGACGCTGTCATGGTGGCCCAGGCAGCCTCCGGGCAGCTCATCAACTACCCGATCAAAGGTTTTAAGAACATGGGGCCGAACGAGAAGACGCTGGTCTTTGATGCCCGGACCTACCCCGTTTTTATTAAGAAGCTTGAAACTCTGGGAAAGGTGGAGCAGCCGGAAGTAGGGCCGTCGGATTTTATCACCGTCCGGTTGACCGTCCTGGCACAAGAGTAATACCTAAGTTTTACAGCGGAAAATTCTAAAGGAAAGGAGGAGAACATGATAGGATTCAGAATAATGGCTATTGTAGTGGGACTGATCTGCCTGGCGTCCGCCAGCTTGATCTTCTTTCACAATTGCCCTCAGACTGCCCCGGTGAACGCCTACTTAATCCGGAATTTTATCCCGCCCGGAGATGTCCAGGCTTTCATTAAGTCATCCGCCCTGCCTGATGTTGAGGTAAAGAATATCATCAAATATATCGTCAGCGGATACGCGATCTTTGCACTGGGCATCGGGCTGTTGTTTTTCTGCGCGGCGGTCAACCCGCTCCGGATGCGCCCCTTTGTGGTGGTAGTGATGATCGGCGCCATCCTCTGGATCGGGGTCGCGATCTGGAAAGGATTGAGCCTGGGGATATATAAAACCTGGTGGATCGGTGACGCAGCCTGCGCGCTGATTCTCCTGGTTCTCCTGGCCGCCCTCTTCCCAAAGAGAGCGAAGCCGAAAATTGATGAGGACATTCGGGAAGAAGAAAGCCTGGAGGAATAGTCAGACTGAAAGGCGTTACGCGGTTAACCCCGGGATCTTGCCGGGCGAACCCCGAGTCTAAAGCTTCAGCGGGTTCAGGTCGGAGATCTTTTCCAGCGGCTTGCGGGGAACGGCTTTCTTCTTATCCGGAACCGGATATCCGACAGGGATTATCGCGACCGGCTTCTGTCCCAGGGGGGAGTTGAGCGCCTTGCGAACGCCCTTCCCGTTGAACCAACCCACCCAGCACGTACCCAGGCCGAGGTCCGTCGCCTGGAGAACCAGGTGTTCGCCTGCTATCCCGATGTCGATGATGGGATATTCTTTTCCCTGAAAACAGCCGGCGATCCGCGGCAGTAGCTTGCCCGACGTGCGAAAGACAATTATCAGTACCGGGGCCTTGCCGGCGAACGCGTTTACCGAATAGATCCCGGAAAAAGCCGCTCGGCGGAGCCGCTCTTTCTTCGCGGGATCGTCGATCACGACAAATTTCCAGGGCTGGGCGTTGCAGGCGGAAGGAGCAAACCGGGCCGCTTCGAGGCAGAGCTCGATCTTCTCCCTTTCGACCGGCCGGTCCAGGTACCGACGCACGCTGCGTCTTTTTTTTGCCAGATCGAGAAACATTGAGGAAGTTAAAAGTTGCTGAAGTGATCTTCCGCCTTCGCTAAAGCTACGGCGGATAAAAAAAGTTTACCCGCCGTAGCTATGTAATAGCGAAGGAGGGTGACTAAAGTGAACTAAAGTTGAATTGGCCCCGCCAGAGGCGGGGCTAATTTAATTCTACCAGTTCCGCTTTCATGGTCTCTGTGTCCAGCAGAACCACGGTACACTTCCCCGTTATCCACCCCCCGCCTTCACCGGGGTTGATGACCAGAGTCGGACCTTTCCTGGTGATCTCCGGTCTGTGCGTATGACCATAGATGATCACATCATATACCCCGCTTTCGACCAACGCCTCGAGCATGTCCGGCTCGTGGATGAGGAGGAATTTTTTCCCGTCCCAGGTTCCCTCATATTTCTTTTTGTGGAGCCGACCGATCTCTTCAAATCGTTGCGTGAGAAGCAGCTTATCCCCGTCATTGTTACCGAAGACGCCGATCAGAGGAGCGTTAAGAGCGGAAAATTCTTTCGCTGTAATGGGAGAGATGATGTCGCCGCCGTGGAGCACCAATTCAACCTGTTCCCGGTTAAATAGTTCCACGGCTTGCCTGATCCTGGGCATGTTCTCATGGGTGTCGGATATGATCCCGATCTTCATAGCTCGAAGAATCCCTCCGGCGGATGCCATTTCGTCTCCACATCCTTGGACCATAACTTGTTTCCGTTATCATTCATACGTATCTCCTTTCTCCGGGTTAAGTTCAGACGGTGGCCGTTATCCCGTTGCATCCACGGTCACGGATGGCGGCTGATTTATCCTTGGGCAAGATCATTCGAAAGATCGATGATCAGATCGGTGACCCGGGATTTAATCATGTCCCGGATATCACGATTTATGGCAATGGACTGGCCGATCGGATCAGGGATGGGCCAGGTAAGTAACTTATCCGTCAAGAGGTCGGGGTAGAGGGTTTCCGGGATACCTCCCAACGCTATTACCAGATCGGCTCGTCCGACCATCTCCCGGGTGAGTTGCTTCGACCGCTGTCCTGAGATGTCGATATTGTCTTCTTTCATTATGTCTATCACTACCGGGCTGACGGTCCCGGTAGCGAAGGTTCCCGCGCTTTCCACGTCCATAACGCCGTTGCCCCAGATCCGTCCGTATCCTTCCGCGATCTGGCTGCGGCAGGAGTTCCCCACACAGACGAACAATACCCTGGTATTTCTCATTGGGACCATAATTTAAACTTGGCGTCGCTGACGTAGCGTGTAGTATAATCTTCATGAATTTAGCATCACCGGATTGGAATACCAAGAAAAAAAGGAGGCTTGGGCCGTGAGTCTGCCGAGAGATAAAGATCAGCCCCGGAAGCGGATAAGATCCCCGAAGAAGCCGGACCTGGCCGGCCGGGTGAAGCGGTTTGCCGTTTCCCATCGCCTGTGGAAAAAGGGTGAGCGTATTCTGGTCGCGGTCTCGGGGGGTGCCGACTCGGTCGCCCTCCTCCACCTCCTGTACCGGCTGAAGGAGGAAGAGGATCTCAAACTGACGGTAGTTCATCTTGATCACGGGCTGCGGGGACAGGCCTCGGAGGCCGATTCACGCTGGGTCCGGGAATTGGCCGGCCGGTTGGATATTCCCTGTCTCGTGGAGCGAAGAGTTGTTTCCGCGAAGCTGAGGCGCGGTGGCCATTCTCCGGAAGAATCGGCCCGGGACGTAAGGTACACCTTCTTCCGCGACCTCTCGGAACGGACGGGGATCAACACTCTGGCCCTGGGTCATCATGCCGACGATCAGGCTGAGACGGTCCTGCTGAAATTATTGAGGGGTTGCCATCCCGCCGGCCTGGGAGGGATGCGACCATATCGGCTCGACGGAACGCTACGTCTCATCCGGCCGCTGCTGGAGATCCGGAGAAGAGAACTGGTTGATTTCTTGTCGGCGATCGGGGAGTCGTTCCGGGAAGATATCTCCAATCGCGACCGCCGGTTTCTCCGTAACCGGCTTCGCCACGAACTGCTTCCCCTCCTGGAAACGGAGTATAATCCAAGGATCAGGGAAGTGCTTGTTCACCTGGCCGGGATGGAACGGAAACGCGACGATTATCTCAAGGACCGGATGCATGAATCGTTCCAGGCGGTGGCGGCGGAATTAGAGCAAGGACTTGTCCTGGATCTTCCCCTCTTCAAACAGCTCTCCTCTTTTGAACAGGGAGAGATACTCCGGGAGTTGTTGTGGAAGGCCGGTTTCAACGATCCGCATCGCCGCGTCCACCGCGATCTGGAGCGGATAATAAAGGGGCCGTCTGGTCGCAGGCTGACCCTTCCCGGGAGGTTGACTGTTCTTAAAGAGCAACAACGGCTAATCATTAAAAAAGGGCCGGGGGGAGTGACCGGTTTCCGGGCTTTTTCCCGGGAGCTGGCCGTTCCGGGGGAGACCGAAATAGAATTGATCCGGGCCGGGATCGTTGTCCGTGAATATCCGCGGCCGCCCGAGATCACATTTCGTCCGGGGCCGGGCTTGAAAAGATACTGGGAAGACTATCCCGGGGGAGGGGTTCTTAAAGAGTACCTGGACCGGGACACGGTCGTCCTCCCGCTGCTGGTCCGGAGCCGCCGGCCCGGTGACCGGTATCAGCCCCTGGGAACGGCCGGCAACAGGAAGATCAAGAAGATCCTAATTGATGAGAAAGTGCCCGGCTCCCTTCGGGATTTAATTCCGATCATCGCGGACGCCGAGAAGATCATCTGGCTGGCCGGTTATCGACCGGATCACCGGTGCCGGGTGCGGGAAGAGACGAGGACCATCCTGGAGATCTCGCTGGTGCCGCTGGATCTGTCCGACAAGCAGGAAAGTCCGCCGGAGATTTAGTATTGTCTTAATTGTTAAATCTGGTACAAATAGAGGAGAGCGAAAAAAGAACCGGCTCGTGTGGCTCGTTCCCTTCAGTTAAACCATACTCAAAAAAACGACTCTCATTGAGAATGCAAGCCTTATCTGGGATAAAACCTATGAAGTATGGTATAGTTAAGAAACGCAGGAAGTAGAAAACGCCGCCGGAGGCATTCATTAAATGAATAACAATCAGAAACCGAAAGGCAAGATCCCCCAGCTCCAGAATCCGAAAAAAGTTAAGTGGCTGATCTTCTGGCTGGTGGGCGCTCTCCTTCTCTTTTATCTTTATGCCGGGCAACAGTTCAGGCGGACCAAGCCGGAGCAGCTGATTTATACCGAGGTCATTGACTATGCCCGGGAAGGGAAGATCGTTAATCTGATGATCGCCGGTGAGGAGGGGACAGGCCAGTTCCGGGATGGGAATGAGTACAAGGATTTTAAAGTAGTCCTCCAGGCTCCTCTTCCGCTGGACTTTCTCCCCTCCCTGATGGAACACAAAGTAAAAGTCGAATTCAAAGAGAAGAGTTGGTGGTCAGAATATCTGCCGCTTCTGATTGGCCCGATTATCTTCGTCGGCCTCCTCTGGTTTATATTCTATCGCCAGATGCGGGGAGCCGGCCGGGGCGTGATGAGTTTCGGCAAAAGCCGGGCCCGGCTTCACAAGGGGGAAGACAAGGTTACCTTCAAGGACGTGGCGGGGGTGGCGGAAGCCAAGGAAGAACTGGAGGAGGTCATCGAATTCCTCAAGGACCCGAAGAAGTTCCAACGGCTGGGGGGGCGGATCCCCAAGGGGGTTATCCTGATCGGTCCCCCCGGGACGGGGAAGACGCTCCTGGCTAAAGCCGTGGCGGGGGAAGCCAGTGTGCCTTTCTTCTCTCTCTCCGGGTCTGACTTTGTGGAGATGTTTGTCGGGGTGGGCGCCTCCCGGGTGCGGGATATGTTTGAGCAGGGCCGGAAGAACGCCCCTTGCATCATCTTTCTCGATGAGATAGACGCCGTCGGCCGTCACCGGGGAGCCGGGCTGGGGGGCGGCCATGACGAACGGGAACAGACTCTGAACCAGCTCCTGGTCGAGATGGACGGATTCGAGACCAAGGAGGGGGTGATCCTGATCGCCGCTACCAACCGTCCCGATGTACTCGATCCGGCCCTCTTGCGGCCGGGTAGATTTGACCGCCAGGTCGTGATCGATATGCCGGATATCAAGGGAAGGGAAGAGATCCTGAAAGTCCATGCCAAGAAGATCGTTCTGTCTAAATCGGTCTCCCTCTCCCGGATTGCCCGGGGAACACCGGGATTCTCAGGGGCGGATCTGGCCAACCTGATCAATGAAGCGGCTCTCCTGGCCGCCCGCAACAACAAGAAGAGCGTTGGAATGATTGAGATGGAAGAGGCCCGGGACAAGGTGCGCTGGGGGCGAGAGCGGAAGAGCCGGGTGATGGATGAGGAGGACCGAAAGGTTACCGCCTATCATGAAGCGGGTCACGCCCTGGTTATCTCGTTGGTCCCGGATACCGAACCTCTCCACAAGGTTACTATTATCCCCCGCGGCATCGCCTACCTGGGGGCTACCATGCAGCTGCCGGAGAAGGACCGGTACCTAGAGTCGAAGAAGAAGCTCCTCGGTGTGATCACCGGCTTATTCGGAGGCCGGGTGGCGGAGGAGATAATCTTTAATGACATCACCGCCGGCTCCCGGAACGATATAGAGGTCGCCACCAAGATCGCTCGCCGGATGGTCTGTGAATGGGGGATGAGCGAGAAGTTAGGCCCGATGACCTACGGGGAACATCAAGAACACATCTTCCTGGGACGGGAGATAACCCGGTCGGCCGATTACAGTGAGGCCACCGCCATGGAGATCGACCGGGAGATCAAGAAGATCATCGATGACTGTTATCACCGGGCCGCGGAGATCGTCGGAGAGCACCGGGATAAATTGGAGGCGCTGGCTCAGGCTCTTCTCGAGTACGAAGTTCTCAATGACGACGAGATTAAAGAGATTATCGAGACCGGTAAGCTGGTTAGGAAACGGGGAAGAGCGAGGAAGCGGGTCTCCCCCGGGCAGAAGTTAGATAAGCCCCAGAAGGCGGAAGAAAAGACGGCGCGGTCGGACGAGAAACAGCTGCCCACCTCCGAACCGCTGCCGGATGGGGCATCTTCTTCACCATAACCATAGTCTCCCAACAGCAGGTTTTACGATGGAATTCAGATCGGGTCGGTACCCGTTCTCTTTTGAGTGGTCGAATCGGTGGGGACGTTCATTCAGTCTTACGCTCGGGCCGAAGACGGTGATTATGGGGGCCTTGAACCTGACCCCGGACTCATTTTTCGACGGTGGTTTCTACCCGACCGTTGATGAAGCAGTCAACCGGGCGCTGGCGATGGAAGAAGCGGGTGCCGGGATTATCGATCTGGGAGGAGAGTCCACTCGCCCGGGAGCCGTCTCTGTCCCGGAGGAGGAAGAACTACAGAGAATCATGCCGGTCCTGGAAAGATTGGTGGAGCGGTTGACGATCCCGATCTCCATTGATACTTATAAAGCAGGGGTAGCCCGGCGGGCGCTGGGAGCCGGAGCGTCGATTATCAACGACATCAGCGCCCTTCGTTTCGATCCCGGCCTGGTGTCAGTGGTGGCAGAGTCTATGGGTCCTTATGTCATGATGCACATGAAAGGAACACCCGGTACCATGCAGAACGCCCCCGCTTACCGGGACGTTATGGCCGAGATCAAGGAATTTTTCCGAGAGAGGTTGCACCGGGCAGAAGAGGAGGGGATTACTCTTGAGAGGATTATTATCGATCCAGGGATCGGATTCGGGAAGACCCTCGAGCATAATCTCACGATCCTGGCCGGGCTGGCCTCTCTGGCCGAGCTGGGGCGACCGATTCTGCTTGGGCCCTCCCGGAAGTCGTTTATTGGGGCCATCCTCGATAAGCCCCCGGCCGATCGCTTATGGGGGACCGCCGGTGCTGTCGCGGCCTGTATCGCCCACGGGGCTCATATTATCCGGGTTCATGATGTGGAGGTAATGAAGGACCTGTCCACGGTCATGGACCGGGTGGACCAAGTGGGGCGCTAATCAGGTAAAACTTATCCTGTCGAAAAGGTCGACAGTTACGATATCTTCGCTGCTTCGGAATTTTCAATAATTTTGGAGTGCGGTAGCTTGCTACCGCGATTATACGAAAAGCGCAAGCAAGCTTGCGCACTCCAAAATAGCGCCGGAGGCGCTAACTTGTAGTCGCCCCGCCAGGGCGGGGCTGAGTTTTAGGAGACGGATATGTTCCGAATAATCACCGCCGGCATTGAGCTCACACTTCTTATTATCCTCGCCTACTACCTTCTCGTTTTCATCCGGGCGACCGGTGCGGTCCAGGCACTGAAAGGCATCGCCTTGCTGGGACTGGCCTTCGGCTTAGCCAAGCTAATCCATCTCGATGTTCTCTTCTCCCTCTTCTCCCGGTCTTTTCCCTACCTCTTCCTGGCTTTTATCATTATCTTTGCCCCGGAACTGCGCCGGGCCCTGGCGGAACTGGGGCGCCGCCGGATCTTCAGCAGTGTCTCGACCGGAGACCGGGTCATCGATGACGTGGTCAACGCGGCGATGGAACTCTCCCGGAAGAAGATCGGGGGGTTGATCGCGTTGCAGAGAGACATCGGTCTGGGGGTCTGGGCCCAGTCCGGGGTCTATATGAACAGCGAGATCTCCACCAAGCTGCTGGTCAGCATCTTCGTACCCTTCGGCCCGCTCCATGACGGCGGTGTCATCATCCAGGGCGATCGGATAGTCGCCGCCGCCTGCCTCTTCCCATTCTCCCAGAAGAGATACCTGACCGATGGCCTGGGTATGCGGCATAAGGCCGCTCTGGGCCTGGCGGAAGCCTCGGATGCTTTGGTGATCGTTATCTCGGAAGAAAAAGGAACCGTCTCGATGGCGTTTCGGGCCAAACTGATCCGGGATCTCCAGGAAGAAGAACTGCGAAACCTGCTGAAAGAGAACCTGCATTTGAAACGGATATGATTATGATATCGGATATAAAACGCTGGCTTCGTCATAACCTTTTGCTCAAGATATTAGCCTTGATCGTCGGGACGGCAGTTTGGTTTGTCGCCTCCCGCTGGGTCTATGAGACCAGCACCCTGGTTCTCCCGGTAGAGCTGACCCTTGCTGCCGGGATGACCCTGAAGAGTGTCTCCCCCCCCGCGGTTACCGTGACCCTCGAATATCCCCGGGAGTCGTATGAGTTGATAGACCGGGGCAACGGTGAGATAAAGGTAGTCCACGATCTCACGAAGACCCGGACCCCGGGTCGGATTGTCTTCAACCTCCAGGATAAAGACGTCGAGAGACCTCCCCGGGTTCGGGTAGCGGGGCTGAATCCTTCCCGGATCACGGCGGAGGTCGACCGCCTGGTCGAGAAAGTCCTTCCGGTCAAAGTGGTCTACCGGGGGCCCCCCCGGCGCGGCTACCGGGTTACCGGGCAGAGAGTTATCCCGCCTGAAGTGCGGGTTCCGGGGCCGGAGAGTCTGCTTGATACGATGACGGAGATCGAGACCGAACCGGTCAGTGTGACGGGTCGCGAGATTACTTTTGATATCCCGTCCGCTCTCAAACCGCTCAACCTTTATTCAAGGGAGAAGCTGCAGGAAGTGAGGGTTATCGTCTACCTCGGGCCGGAGTTGAAGAAGAGAACTTTCAAAGGGGTCGGGGTTGAACTCCTCCGGCCGTTCGGTCAGACCGGTGAGATACAGATGGTCCCCAGGAAGGTTGACCTCTACTTGAAGGGGCCGGAGGGCGCTCTGGAAGCCATGACCTCGGATGACCTGCGGGTCTACGTCGATATCGTGGGCCTGAAGCCGGGCCCCTGGCAACTTCCTCTCCAGACGGTCTTTCCGGCGGGCGTCGTTCTGGAACGCGCCGAGCCCGCGATCATCAAAGTGACGCTGGAGCAAGGTCCGGGAGCACTGCTCGGCCCTTGAGGGGCTATAATTAAATCTAAATTGAGCGATTCTATGCGGCGAACTTTTACCCCGAGGAATGCTGGAGGTGTCTCTCGAAAAGCAGCTACGCTGCCTCGGGATCTTCGATTTTCGGGGGCACCAATCTTTTGCGTCCGAGCCCCGGTTATTAAATAACCGGGGTTGGACATCAAAATCTTAGCACATTTCACCTGCCCGCAACGCCAGCAAGACAAGCTTGCTTGGCTTGCGTGGCGGGCGGGTCCGCAATTATTGCTCAACTTAGGTTAAAATAAGAGAAGATGATAAAACTGGGAATCAATATCGACCATGTGGCAACACTCAGAGAAGCCAGAAAGGGGAAGGAGCCGGACCCGATCTGGGCGGGGGCGCTCTGCGAACTGGCCGGAGCAGATATTATAACAGTTCATCTTCGAGAGGATCGCCGTCACATAAATGATCGTGATCTCCGGCTCCTCCGGCAGACCGTTCAGATCAAGCTCAACCTGGAGATGGCGGATACGGATGAGATCGTTAAGATCGCCCTGGAAGTCAAGCCGGAGCAGGTAACCTTGGTACCCGAGAATCGCGAGGAAGTGACGACCGAGGGAGGGCTGGATGTCCGGTCCAACCTCAAGTCTCTGACGGCAACGGCTTCGAAGGTTCGAGAGGCTGGGATCCTGGTCAGCTTCTTCATCGACCCGGTGGAAGATCAGCTGCTGGCCGGCCGGGATGCGGGCGCTCAGTTCGTCGAGCTCCATACCGGTTCCTACGCCAATGCGGTGGGAGAAGAGGCGACCGCGCGCGAGTTAGAGAAGCTCTTTACCGCTGCCCAGCGAGGACAGGAACTGGGGCTGAGAATCAACGCCGGCCATGGCTTGAACTACCTGAACGTGAAACGGATTCTTGCCCTCCCCCATCTGGAAGAACTCCATATCGGCCACAGCATCATCTCCCGGGCGGTCTTCGTGGGCCTCGACCGCGCGGTTCGGGAGATGCTTGATATTGTTTTTTGGCTCCCCGCCCCGAAGTCTTAATCGGGGGCGCGGAAATAATAGTTATAAATCTTTATTATTGTACTCCGCCCCGAAGTTGTAATTGGGGTTGCCTTGATGGAATTTTTTCAGTTTAAGCTACAATTCCGGTAGAGCCGGAGTTGCTAAAATTTTCACCGGAGGCGATTAAATTTAAAATGGTTCTGGGGATCGGGATAGATATCATTGAGGTCAGGCGGGTTGGGAAGCTGATCGAGAAGTGGGGCGGTAGTTTCTTAAACCGGGTCTTTCTCCCCGATGAGATCGAGTACTGCCGGAAGAAGAAATATCCGGCCCAGCATTACGCCGCCCGGATTGCGGTCAAGGAGGCGGTCTTAAAAGCCTTCGGCGAAGGCTGGAGCGAGAAGATCGGCTGGAAGGACATCCTGGTCAATCGGAGTCGTAAAGGCCGGCCCGGGGTTGAGTTGCTGGGCAAGGGGAAGAGACTGAAAGAAGAGATGGGCGTTGAAAGGGTTCTGGTCAGCCTCTCTCATGCCGATGACTACTCGGTAGCTCAAGCGGTCATTCTTGGAACAGAATAAATCCCGGATTCCCAAACCCGCTATTTTGAAAAAAATAAGATGAAAGTAGTCACACCACAGCAGATGCGGGAGATCGACCGGCGGGCTATCGACGATCTGGAGATACCCGGCCGCGACCTGATGGAGCGGGCCGGGGCCGCAGTGGCGGCGGCGGTCGAAGAACTCCTCCCCCCGGGCCGTACTGAGTCCTCCGTTCTTCTCCTGGCGGGGAAGGGAAATAATGGTGGCGATGCTCTGGTTGCGGCCCGGCTCCTTGCACGGAAGGGGGTCAGAACAGAGACGTTCCTTCTATCCGAAGCCCTGGAACTCAAAGGAGACGCGGCCCTCAACCTGGACCGGATGGTCCGGGAGAAGATCCCACTGAAAGAACTACTTGAAGACGACGGGCTGGGAGAACTCGGGATAAGCTTTTCGAAGGCCGATCTTATCGTTGACGGCATCTTCGGGACCGGATTCACAGGAGTACCCCGCGGGATCACCGCCGGGGTTATGAAACTGGTCAATCAGACCACCCGTGCCATTCCCGCGCTTCATGTGGTCGCCATCGACATCCCCTCCGGACTGGACGGGGAGTCAGGGGAGGTAAAAGGAGAGGCCATCCGGGCCGACCGGACGGTGACAATGGGGCTCCCCAAGGCGGGGATGGTCCGGCGAGAAGGTTTAAATTATTGCGGCCGGATTACCGTGGCCGATATAGGCTTCCCCTCCTCCCTGATAGAAGAAATATCTACCGAACTGGAGATGGTGACCGGGAATGAACTAGTGACTCTCCTCCCCCCCCGCCTATGCTCTTCTCACAAAGGGGATTATGGTCACGTTCTGGTTATAGCGGGGTCACCGGGAATGACCGGGGCGGCGGCTTTGACTGCGTGGGGTGCCCTTAAAGCCGGCGCGGGTCTGGTAACGCTGGGAGTTCCGGAAGGATTGAACCGCGTTCTGGAGATTAAATGCACCGAGGTGATGACCCTCCCGCTTCCGGAGACGTCAGCGGGAACGCTCTCACCAGCCGCCGCCGCGCCAATCATCGATTTCTGCCGGAAGGCCGGCATCGTTGCCCTGGGACCAGGTCTCTCCCAGAATGAGGAGACCGGTAAATTGGTGAGAGAGCTGGTCAGAACCTGTCCGGTACCTCTGGTGATCGATGCCGACGGGCTCAATCTGATCGCGGAGGACTCATCCATCCTCAGGGAGGCCCCTTCCTCTCTGGTCCTTACCCCACATCCG
>JAVCDH010000086.1 GCA_030765805.1 Candidatus Euphemobacter frigidus | reverse complement strand
AATCCATAAGATTCATAAAAAGCAACACAGACTCAACTGGAGTCAAGTGCATATGCCTATCGCCTTATTTCATACGATGGGCAAACTCCCTGAACCTGAATTTACCCACAGATTCTGCGGAAGACCCTAACATAAAAGCAATGCCGGAGGCGCTGATTTTATTATGAGATGGTTTTTACGATCCAAGATCCACCGGGCCACGGTGACCGATGCCAACCTGGATTACATCGGCAGTGTCACCATAGATGAAGACCTGGTCGATAAGGCCGGTCTCATGATCGGGGAGAAGGTCCTGGTAGTCGACAACACCAACGGAGCCCGGGTGGAGACTTACGTGATCAGGGGGGAGCGAGACTCCGGCATTATCTGCATGAACGGCGCCTCCGCCCACCTGGTCAAGAAAGGCGACCAGGTCATCATCATGGGGTACGAGTTGAGCGACCAGACCATCGAGCCGAGAAGTATCCTGGTGGATGAAAAGAACTGCTTTGTCCGCTTCCTGTAAATTAAGCGCTCCCGCGCTTATTCTTTTTTTAAAACTTCAGTTTGAAAAAAAGAGAGTAGAAGACCGGCACATATCCCAGGGTGAGAACGGTGGCGAAGAGGAGGCCCCCGATAATCGTCCAGGCCATCGACTCCCAGAGCGGCCCCCCTTGCAGTGCGAGCGGGAGTAGACCGCAAGGAGTTCGAAGTCAAGATCCCCGAAGAGTAAGACCGGCTTTTTAAGATCCGTCTGAGCGACAAAGAAAGAAGAAGTCCCCAGCCCCATCCCGATTACTATATCAATCTCCAGGGTGTTTAATACTTTTCCGCAATTTGACTTAATTATATCCGGATCCCAGTTATCTATCAGTTGGTATTCGGCGGGGTAAATAAACCGGAACTCATCATCTTCGAAGGCAATCATCTCTTTCTTAAACTGCTCCCAGCAATCTTGTTCAAGGTAATACGGCCCGTCGGCGACGTACCCGACCCGGACTTCCCGGGGTCCCGCGAGGGCGGTGAGAGCAATGATGGATGAGAATAAAACGAGTGAACAGTTCAAGCCGCGTCGGATCATGGGAAGACCTCCTGACCAAAAAAACATATCACATATTATATACAGGCAAGAAATATCTTGCCTAAAAAACAAGGTCAGTGTAAGAGGAATATAAAAAAAGCCCCCGTACCGGAATGTTCGGTACGGGGGCTTTTCTTATGCTCAGTCAAGTTCCCGTAAAATTGTCAGAGCGTCGATATGGCCCAAGATCTCAAAGCATGGGTTATATTGATTCTGATCGGGGTACCCTTTAAACCGGGCCTGATATTTATGACCATCCATCTCTATCAAATAGCTATGGTCAAGACGGCAATTCTCATGCAATATATCTTCCGCTACCTGCATCTCTACCTCCTGCCTTATTTAGGGGTTCCCAAACTGGTAAAGGGTTTTTAACTCCAGATTTAACTGCCGGGTCCGGGCGCAGACCTCCGCGCCCATCCGGGTGAGGCGGATACCACGGGCTACATTCTTTACCTTGCTAATATACTCCTTCCTCTCGAGAGAAGAGATGGCCCTATGGACTGTTCCCGGGTTGGATATGCCCAGTTCTTGCTGGATCTCGGTTATTGTCGGTGGATAGTGCTTCCGTTGGATGAAATCACCGATGACGGCAAGAACTCCGGCCTGGCGGCCAGTGAGTGGTAATTTTATCTCCGTGTCCATCTCCGCCTATTTTAACCTTATTTTTACCTGATTTTAGCAGATTAAAATACTCAAACGTTGTTGTCAACTAAAAATTTAATATTTTTCCATTTATTTGCCTTTTTTTACCCAATTTACGGTTTGTTCACAGATAATCATCCGGCTACATCGGTAGCCTTCTTGCCGTTAATTCCTCCGAAAATCATAATTCGTCTTGCTTTTAAAATAATATGTGGATAGTATCCTCTATAAATTAGCCCTCACTTCGTTCGGGCAACTTAAATTGTAGTAGTCGAGATTGCTCGACCTGGGGCAGAGCAAGCTCTGCCACTACATTTATTGAAATTCCGATACTGTAAATACGTTGAAGGCAGAAGAAACAACCCGGATCGGTAGAGGCCCCGCCCTGGCACCGCCCCTTATCACCTATCCACTGCTCTTCATCTTCTTCGTGGTATTCATGGTGGTCCTGAGTCTTCTGAAGTCCATCCTCATCCCTTTTGCCCTGGCGGTCTTCCTCGCGTATATCCTCTTTCCGGCAGTCAAACTCCTAACCAAGCTAAAGATCCCCTACGGACTGGCGGTAGGAGTCGTTCTTCTTCTCTTTTTGGGCGTATTCTTAGCGGCAGGAATAATAATCGGCGGTGAGATTAGCGGTTTCATCCAGGCGCTTCCCCAATACCAGGAGACCTTGAAGCAGTACGTGGAGAGTGTGTCATCGGCCTATAGCAGCCTGGTAGAAAAGTTCGCAGCCATCCTTCCGGGAGAGCCGGCACCCGGTCAGACCCCGGCACATGCTCCCTCAATCATCTCCGGCATTATCGGCAAACTCTTCTCCGGCCTCATCTCGGTCTTCTCCATTCTTTCAGACTTCGTGCTGGTATTCTTCTTCCTGGTCTTTCTTTTAGCCGGAGCAAAGAACTTCAAGACAAAACTCATCGGCGCCTGGAGTTCCCGGGAAGAGAACAAAGTGGCCGGGATCGTGGAGGCAATAAATGAAGGGATTGGGGGATATATCATCATCCGTTCGGCGATTAACCTGGGGTTGGCGATAGTGTTAACCGTAGTCTTCCTGATCTTCAAGATCGATTACGCCTATGTCTGGGGGCCTCTGACCGGGATACTCAATTTTATCCCGTATATAGGGGCTTTCCTGGCCGTGATCCCTCCTGTCGTTGTGGCTCTCTTTCAATACGACTCTTATTGGACCGCGGTCATCCTGCTCCTGATCATTATTGTCATCCAGAACATCGAGGGCAATATTCTCACTCCCTTTCTTATCGGGAAGCGGGTCAATCTCAATCCCCTGGCGGTGCTGATGGGGCTGATCCTCTGGGGATTTATCTGGGGGCCGGTAGGGATGATCCTGGCCACCCCACTGACTACCTGTTTCAAGATCCTCTGCGACCATATCGAGCCGCTCAAGCCGATCGGGAGTCTCCTGGGCAGCGACGTTAAAAAGCAATGAAGATTACCAAGACCTCATTGGTCCTCGGAGCAACCATAGCCATATCCCTCCTTTATTACCTGGTGGGAAACCCTTCCTTTTACGAGAGATATCTGGGGAGCTTCACCGAGGGCGGGACGTTCGGCTTCCTGGCCCCCAGCCTTTATCAATTCGCGGTGACATTGATCTTATTCTTCTTCCTGCCGTACCTGTTAATCAAAAACTTCTTCCATGAAAAGCCCACCGCTTACGGCTGGCAGACCGGTGACCGCCGGGCCGGATGGCTGGTCCTGACCTGGGGGATCCCGCTGGTCCTGCTCATGGCCTGGTTCGCATCCGGTCAGGCGGAGTTCCGCGATCAGTATCCCCTCTTTATCTCCCGGCTCTCCGACTTCCCCCTGAAAGGCCAGAATATTACCGTCTTCATCCTCTACGAATTCACCTACATCTTTTACTATATCGGGTGGGAGTTCTTTTTCAGGGGGTTCGCCCTCTTCGGTCTTAAAGACTCAATGGGGATCACCGGCGCGCTCATCTTCCAGGCGGTCATATCCACCTTGCTTCACGTTTCAAAGCCGATGCCGGAACTGGCGATGGCACTACCCGGCGGGATCATCTTCGGTTTGGTCGCGCTCCGTTGCCGATCGCTCCGTTCCGTGATCATCGCACACTGGCTACTCGGTTGTTCTGTTGATCTCTTTATTCTCCTGCGTTAATAACACTTTTCCGGATAAAAAATTTTATTATGGAACCTTCACGTTACAACCGGATTTCAGAACGGCTTATCATCGCCTACCTGGCATTCCTCTCGGTCTTTATCATCACCTTCCGAGGACAGATCACCTCCTGGCCGTTGCTGCTGGGTATCCAGGTTATAGCCGGAGCAATCCTGATCGCCATGGTAAAGATCCAGACTTCCTTCCCCGGCCGAAGACTCCCGATGTTAATCAGGAACTGGCTCCCGCTTCCCTTCATCCTCTTCGGCTATAAGATGATCCTCTTGCTGATCAACAGTGACCGTAATCCGGGCTTTATGATGATCAAGGACCGGTGGCTGATCGTAGCTGACCGGTATCTGCTCGGGGGCGATCCCACCGTCTATCTCCAGCGGATCACCGTTCCCTGGCTGACCGAGCTGATGCAGTTGTTTTACGCCACCAACTACTTCATTCCTGTGATCCTGGCCCTGATTCTTTACGCAAAAAAAGAACGAATCTCTTTTCAGAAATCCGTCTTCGTCATCACTCTGGGCTATCTTCTCTCATATTTAGGCTACTTTATCATTCCAGCCATCGGTCCGCGCTTCACCATCCATCACCAGGTCCCGCTTCAGGGCCTTTTCCTCCGGGAGAAGATCGCCCGGCTCATCTACTGCCTGGAAGCGTGCCCCCGGGACTGTTTCCCCTCCGGCCACACTGAAATACCCCTGATCACTCTCTGGCTGGCCTACCGGTTCAAGCGATGCCTCTTCTGGATCTATCTACCAATAGTCATCGGCCTGGTCTCCTCGACCGTCTATCTCCGTTACCACTACTTTATCGACGTGCTGGCCGGGATAGCACTGGCGGGGATTGTTATTCTGATGGCCAAGGGAGTGGAGAGAAGGAGGAAAGAATGAACATCGAACATCGAACGACCAACATTCAACGTCCCAATGAGGCAACTTCGAACTTTAGTCACTTCGCACTTCGAACTTATTCAATAGTCAACGGGTATTGCTTATCGTATGATCCAATATCATAGGTCACAGTCGTTTCATCCAGAAGCTTGAAAGAGCCTTCCCGGTCCACGCGTTTTCCATCAATCTCCTGGTAGAACCGGGGGACCCGGGTCACGAAGCCGCCGAAGGGCGTGAGGACAGCCAGGTCTCCGGACTCTTTTAACTCCAGCCCATCTATCCCAACATACTGAAAGATCAACCGCGTCGGATCAGCGCCAGGTTTCACGGTGTAAGCATGCTTCAGATTAGCGCCTTCAAAATAGCATCTCGCGTCTATCCCTTCATAGAGGTCATGATAGACAACCTCCTCGACGGTGGGAATATTGGCGTGCCAGTTACTCTTTGAGCCGATAAAATAGTTGATCTTCCCGGGGAGTTCCGTCGTCCCATCTATCAAGACATCCGGGTTGGCGTCTTTAAACTGCCGGCGGAATACCAGGCGGGTGTATGACTTTTTCTCCTCCCGGTCGCGCCCGGGGGGAGAGAACTCTTCTTCAGCCTCTTCCTCGGCTTCCTGATCTTCTTCCGGTGGACTCTCCTGGAGAAAATCAAAGACCACCTCATTGCCGGTCAGATATACCGTTCCCCGCGGACCTTTGACATAATATTCAACCACCTGGTCAACCTGCCCGTCATTCCTGATAAAATAGGGGGGTATCTTGCCGTAGGATGAGACCGTTTTCTTCCCTGCCGCTTTTGGGGGAGCCGGCGGGGGGGGCGGTTGGGCGGCTACCGCCGGTTTTATGAGGACATCTTCAACTTTAACGCCGAGCTCCGGGGAAGGAACTGGAACGATAGGGGGGGGTAGGGCCGCTACCTCCCGTTTCAGGGTGATCTCTTTAACTTCAACGATGATCTCCGGAGGTGAGAAAACCAGCTTGGTGGAAGTTCTTCGCCGCCGAGGACGGCGAATCAAGGAGGCCGGCCGGCAGCGGAAGGCTCGGACCTGGGTCCCGGCGGCGGCCGCGGTAACGGTTTGAACCGGGATAGCGCGTTGGACTGTCATATCCTTTCCCGGCGCCGCGCGGCGCGCTCTCCCCGGGCGTTTGGCGGCGGTCCAGGGTGAAGAAAAACCGCTTCCGGTCAGGGCAATAATTCCGGCCATCGCAAAGAATATGGCATAGTATATTTGTTTCATCATTTTCTTCCTTTGCACTTAGCATATTTAACTCTAATATACTTCTGTCGTGTTTTTAATAACAGAGTCTAAAACAGATAATTATAATATATCATAGAATCAGTAATAGTATAATTTTTCCAGAGGAAAAATTATAAAATGATCTGGCGAGATCATAAACGGCTGGCGGCCCAGATGGCCGACGCGTTCGACCTCGGGGAGTTTAAGGATGACCTGATCAAGGGATCGGTCGAGCCGGACAAGAAGCGAACACTGGTTCACATCTGGCCGAAGTCAAAACGGGCGACAAAGTTGGCCATGTACCGCGCCCGTCGGGCTTTTCTGAAAGGCAATCTGAAGCGATGCGCCCGGTTTCTGGGTATCGTCTCCCACTTTATCGCCGACGGGATGGTCCACGAAACCATCGATACCTACTATAAGTCGAAAGAACACTCGCAGATCGAGGATGAACTCGGCAACCTGGTGGAGATCTCAGCCTTCCCGGCGATCGACTCAGCGGGGGAGGGGCTATCGGACGGTGAGTTCGTCTTCCGGGAGATAGACGCCCTGGTCCGGGGAGGACTCGATGGTGTGAGGCTGGGACGGGCGCTCTCTCTTCTCTGCAGCGGGGTTCTCAGCCCACCCCGGGCGCCGGAAGAGCTGATCGAGACCCGGCATTCATTCGTCATCCGGATCAACCGACCGCCGCTTAAACTTCTGTCCATCGTAGCGCCCGCGGCGGGCGTTCTGGGGACTCTTCTCTTCCACGACCCGCTCTGGGCGTTACTTATTCCATTCGCTCTTCTCCTGGCCGGAAGCCCGGCAATCTTCCGCTTTCTGGCACGGTATTGCCCCACCCTGGCGGCCGGGGCTCTCCTCGGCCTCATATACCGGTTCGGGTGGGACCGGCTGGCTCTGACCCTCCTCCTGGCCGGGATCTCTCTCTACCTCTTCACCATCCCCGACCTGAGCAGATTAAGTGAAAAGTGGTACTTCTTAAATGATAAATCCCAACTTCCAGATAAAAAATAGCAAACAAATTACTGTCTCAACTGGTGGAGCCTGTTAAGACCGCCCAACTAAAGAATATCGGGCTTGAGATTAGGTGTTTTAAATTTGAGATTTTGTATTAATATAGTTATAAAGTTCACATGACGGCACAGAACCAAAATAAATTCGAGACACTGATTAACAAAGGTGTTCGGCTCCTGGATCCGGGTACCGTGGATATCGGTGAAGACGTCGACCCGAACCGGATCTCTTCCGAGCGGGTTACCATCTACCCCGGTTGCCGGATCTACGGCAACGACACTCTGATTATGGAGGGCGCGACTCTGGGCTTTGAGGGGCCGGTCACCATCGTTAACTGCCAGATTGGTCCGGGGGTCGAACTGCGGGGCGGGTTCTTTCGCCAGTCGGTCTTCCTCAAAAAAGCATCGCTCGGCTCCGGCGCCCAGATCCGGGAAGGCTGCATCCTGGAGGAAGAGTCCGGCGGCGCCCACTCCGTCGGCCTCAAGCAGACCATCCTCTTCCCTTTCGTCACCCTGGGGAGCCTGATCAACTTCTGCGATTGCCTGATGGCCGGGGGAACCAGCCCGAAGAATCACAGCGAGGTGGGCAGTTCTTATATTCATTTCAACTACACCCCCAACCAGGACAAGGCCACCCCATCTCTGATCGGTGACGTTCCCCGGGGTGTGATGCTCAACCAGCCCCCAATCTTCCTTGGTGGCCAGGGGGGTTTGGTAGGGCCACGGCGGTTGGGCTTTGGAACGGCAATCACCGCTGGGACGATCTGCCGCTCGGACTGTCCTGAAGGGGGCAAACTCATCTTCGGCCAGCAGCGCAAGACCGGCCGTTTCAACTTTCACCCGGCCATCTACCATAGCATCAATCGACGGACGGTGAACAACATCATCTACATCGCAAATCTCTCCGCCCTCCGCCAGTGGTATCTCCACGTCCGATCTCTCTTCTTCCGGGGAGATCCCCTGACGGAAGAACTGTACCGCGGGGCCCTGAATAAACTGGACCTTGCCGTGGCCGAACGCGTGAAGCGCTTTGGCGCGCTGGCCGCAAAGATGCCCGACTCCATTGAAGCTTGCCGGGAGCTGGATCGGGGAAAGGATTTTGAGACGTTGATAGTCCGGAAGCGGGAACTATATAAGAACTGGGCGAAGATCGAGCGGGCGCTAAAAGACGGCCGGGATGTGGAGGGGGACGAATCCCGGCGAGATCCTTTCCTGGATCGGGTCAGCCGGGCCCGGAAAGAAAATGGGGGCGACTACGTTGCCACCATCCAGAAGCTGGAGCCTGCCTGGTCAGAGAAAGGTTCCATCTGGCTGCAGGGAATCGTGGACGGGATCACCCGGAATGTTCTGGACTTGCTTCCGTCTTTTAAAATAAATTCATAGTTAAAATTTTTACTGATTAAAAAAAATTATAAAGGAGATTTTATCATGGGACAACTTTTCGGGACGGACGGCGTCCGGGGGGTGGCGAATATCGCTCCGTTGACCGCGGAGATGATTCTGGAGATCGGTCGGGCGACGGCTCATGTCTGCAAGAAGCATAAGAACCGGCGACATCGGATCATCATCGGCAAGGACACCCGGGTGAGCGGGTATATGGTTGAGAGCGCCCTGACAACCGGCATCTGTTCAATGGGGGTCGATGTCTACCTGGTCGGCCCGATGCCCACGCCGGCGATCGCCTTTATCACCCACAATATGCGGGCCGATGCCGGTATAGTTATCTCCGCCTCACACAATCCCTACCAGGATAACGGGATTAAGATCTTCTCCCGTGAAGGGTTCAAGCTTCCCGACCAGGAAGAAGATGAGATCGAGGGGCTGATCCTCACCGGCAAGATCCGGGATATTCGGCCGACGGCGGAAGATATCGGTAAGGCGTACCGGATTGAAGATGCGCGCGGCCGGTACATCGTATTCTGTAAGAACACTTTTCCCGATGACCTGACCCTGCTGGGGATGAAGATCGTCCTCGACTGCGCCAACGGGGCCACTTATAAGGTAGCCCCCATAATCTTCTCCGAGCTGGGAGCTGACGTGACCGCCATCCACGACGAGCCGGACGGTCTGAACATCAACCTGAACTGCGGATCGCAGCATACCGAAGACCTGCGGAAAAAGGTAATAGAGACCGGGGCCGACATCGGCCTGGCCTTCGACGGCGACGGCGACCGACTCATCGCGATCGACGAAAAAGGCTACGAGATCACCGGAGACCAGATTATGACCATCTGCGGCAAGATGTACAAGGAGCGCGGATGGCTGGAGAACAATCTTGTTATCTCAACTGTTATGAGCAACTTCGGTTTCGGCCTGGCGCTGAAAAAACTCGGCATCGAGCACGACATGAGTAAGGTGGGAGACCGTTATGTCCTCGAGATGATGCAGAACCGGGGCGCCGTCATCGGGGGTGAAGAGTCCGGGCACATGATCTTTCTCAATCACCATTCCACCGGGGACGGGATCATCTCCGCCCTTCAGCTCCTGGCCGCAATGCGGACCTTCGGGAAACCGCTCTCCCGGCTTGCCAAATTGATGAAGCTCTCGCCCCAGAAAATGATCAACATTGACGTGGTGGAGAAGCCGCCCTTGGAGAGGATCAAAGGTCTGCCGGAAGCCGTCAAGGCGGCCGAGGAGGAACTGGGAGAGAAAGGCCGGGTTCTGATCCGTTACTCGGGCACCCAATCGATGTGCCGGGTCATGGTGGAAGGGCCGACCGAGGAGATAACCGGGCGGATCTGTGTCTCACTGGCCGACATAATCAAAAAAGCCATTGGATAAAAGGAGGCGAGATGCCGTTCAAAGTCATCATAACACGGGATTTTGACCACATAAGTGAAACGGCCGCCCGGATCGTCACCGAAGATATCCGGAACAGATCGGCGAAAAAACCGGAGTACGTGATCGGCCTGGCCACCGGCAACACTCCAACCGGTCTCTACAAGCACTTAGCCAAGGCTGCTAATACCGGCGATTTCGACTCTTCCCGCCTGACGAGTTTCAACCTCGACGAGTATGTCGGGCTGCCCGGAGAGAACTCCCAGCAGCGAACCCTCCATCCGGAAAGCTACAGCTTCTTCATGGTGCAGGAACTATTCGGACTATTGCAGAAAAAGTTCGGAGCAACTTACGTCCCCTGGGGGACGCTTATCGATCAGTCCGTTCTATCGTTAGAGATGGAGTCTCACCCGGAAGACTGGCAAGCGCAGGGCGCCGACAAAGGGAAGGCCATCGTAATCAGGAAGGATCCCGGTTCCGACTACCTGCGCTGGGTCCGCCAAGAGATTCTGGACGCCTACCGGGAGAAGATTCACCGAACCGGGGGGATCGACCTCCATATCGTGGGGGTCGGCGGGCGGGGTCACGTCGGCTTTCACGAGGCGGGGATCCCCTTTGAGGAAAACGAGATGCTTCTGGTAAAGCTGGACGAGAACACCGTGGAGAACTCGGTGACGGACGGCCATTTCGCGAGCAGGGAGGAGAGCCCCCAATATGCGGTCTCCATGGGCGCCTCCCTGATCTATCAGGCGGGGACGGTCCTCCTTCTCGCCAACGGTGATCGGAAGACCGGACCGATCGGAGAATCGCTTTTGATGGAACCGGACTGCTCGGTGCCGATATCCTACGGCCACATGCTGGCGGAGAACGGGGGAAAGATGATTTACGTATTGGACCGGGCGGCCGCCGAGGACGTCATCCGGAACCGTGGCGCCATCGAGGAGCGGGGAATCAAGATAGAGGACATCAGCCGGGAGAAAGCTTCGATAAAAGTAGAGGACCTCTAGGAGCCGGTCCCCTAGTAAATTCTCCCGTTGAACGCCTCTTCCAAGCGTTCTTCCTTGGTGAAGAACAGATTACTGAATTCACTTTCAATGGGGGCGGTCTTCAGATCCCGGAGACAATTCTCGGCTTTCAACCGGTACTCTCTCGCCCGTTCTTCCAGGTGGTCCAACCTCTCCGGAATCCGATGCTTCGCCAGCAGTTTATTGACCTCCAAAAAAATGGCTTCACTCCCGCTGAGAAATACTCCTTCCCGGAGTATCTTACAGGCGACCATCGCTTCAAATTTGTCGAACCGCATCTGTTCCTCAATCCGGGACAGGGGCTTGATGATATAATCGATCTCTTCCCGGTAAGCGGGATCGGTGAGGAGATAATATTTCCGGGTATGGATGGCATCGTCGAGAACTTTTAGAGCGCCGGACGGAAACGTGTCGGCGGTGACCACGACCAGGTCCAGGTCGGATCCCAGCACAAGTCTTCCGGTACTCTTTTCCAAGCGCGGTTCAGTATGAGCCATCTCATAGGTGATATCTCCGGCCAGGATAAAGCACGTCTTCTTCCGAACCATGTCCCTGATTTTCAATGAGGAGATAATGTTTTTAACAACCTGCCCGGCTAGGTCCAGCTTGGCCCGGCTGATCTTGATTATCTGCCCGGCCAACTGGCGAGAGAGTTCTTCTATCTCGACAGCCTGTCTCCTCAATCCCAACACGGTATAGGTCTGAAACTCTCGGCGGATTGAGGGCGATAGCCGGGCGTAACCTTTTATGGTTCGATCCAGGCGCAGGAACCGGCGCCCGACGATCCGCTCCACCACCCGGTCGGACCTCCGGCAGGACTGCCAGAGCTGAAAAACTTCCTCTTCGGTCCGGCCGAGAAGTTGACCCCCGGTCATCGGCCCGGCCTCCTGGAGAGCGGAAATAATATCTTCCTCAATCATGCTCTATACCCGAGAGAATTTATCGTGTTTATATAACGCATAATAATTTTTAATTTTATTCATTATCATTCTCGGTTATCATTACCGCCAAAATAATAGCTGTATGAATCGTCGAAAAACCAGAATGTGAAAATTATATCACAAGCCGGTACTTCCGGGGAAATTTCACCGATCGCCGGGCCCACCCCTCTTGAGCAGTTGATAGAGGACGTTCTCCGGAGTCCGGCGGCTGATCCAAACCTGCCCTCCGATATTTCGGATCAGGTCCGTCGGATACTCCAACACGATACCCGTCGTACTCGGGTGGTCGTTCTGGGCGGAGGAACGGGTCTCTCCACCGTGGTAGGCGGTAATTCCGCGAAGCCCGGATGGTCGAAAAATCCCTCACTCGGCCTGAAGGAAAACTTTCCCCGGCTCGATCTCATAGCCGTCACCACCGATGATGGGGGATCGACCGGACAGTTGCTCCGGGAACTGCCCCTGATCGGGATCGGAGACCTGCGAAAATCCTGCCTCTCCCTGATCTCCCTTCCCAATCTCCAGCGCCTCTACCAGCTCAACGAACAGCAATCGTATAATGTCGTGGAATTGATCCAGTTGATCTTCAACCACCGGTTTCCGGATAAATATCGCGGTTTTAAAAAACTTAAAAATCCCTTGCTGGCCGTCTCCCCTAAAGCCCGTAGAAACTGCCCCCCCGAACTATCCTCCGCCCTGAATTCTCTGGGAAGCTATGTCTCCCCGGAAGGAGATGGCCCCACCATCCTCCCCGGCGGTCACAATCTGGGCAACCTTCTCCTTGCGGCCGCCATCTTCCGGGCCGCGGGGGGGCGGACAGATCGAGCTCCGGGGCTGAGAGCGATCCAGAGGGGAATTGATACGGTCTCCCGGATCACCGGCGCGCGGGTCGGCCATCTTCACGCTGCCACGTCCACGCCGGGCCAGCTCTCATTTCGTTACTCTAACGGGGTCGAAGTACTGGGGCAACGCAAGGCGGACAGAGCCAGACGCGGGTTCCCGGTAGAACGAATAACCGCCTACTTCAGTCGGCCCCCGGCGGTGGGCTCGGCCGTTCTTCACGCCCTCCGGGATGCCGACCTGATTATCTACGCTCCGGGGAGCCTCTTCAGCAGCATGATCCCACTCCTTCAGATCGATCCCATTCTGTCCGCAATCAGAGAAAACCGGAAGGCCATAAAAATTCTGGCCGCGAACTTCTGGGTGCAGGAGGGAGAAACCGATATTTCACCGGGACAGGACGGAAGGGGTTTTCTGGTATCGGAACTGATTGAAGCTTATGATCGGAATGTCCCAGGGGGCGTAAGAGGACTCTTTCAGCTCGTGCTCAGCGCTAACCTGGACTATATCCCCGGCAACATTCTGCGCAATTACGCCCTGGAGGGAAAAACTCCCATTCATCTTGATAAGAAGCGGGTGGAAGAGATGGGGTTTTTATCGGTCGAAGCCATCCTCTTCCCTCTCGAAGGCCTTAAACCCACTTCGGTCATCCATCATGACCCGAAGAATTTCGCCCTGGCCATCCGGACCATCCTCTATGCCTGGAACCGGATCCCGAGCCTGTTTCGGAAAAACCGGGCCGGACGTGATAAAACATCGCCGGCTCGCGATAAAGCTAAAACTTCTCGAAGCCCGATTTTATATAATTACCTGTCCTCCGTTCAGGCCGTCTTAAAAGAAAAAGAAATCCAGCCGGCGGAACTTAAAGAGATCATGACCGATCTGATCTGGGAAAATCGCGATATCTCCCTCGAGCACCTCAAGTTTTTTCGATCGATAACGGCCCTGAGAGCGCAAGATCGGAGCCATCCCCCTCGACACGACGATCTGTGGGGGCGCTACAACCACGTGAAAGAATCACTGGAGATACATGAACAACTTCTCGAACAACCGGGCCATCTCCGGTCAAGCCTGCTGGTTGCCCTGGGCACATCCCTGCTGGGCAACGCCTTCGAGGAAGCCCGGTGGGCCGATGGGCCATTTGGCCCGGAAGGAGCGGGCGCCGGCTACCTGGTTCGACTCCGACCGGCGCGGAGGAGACACTGTCTCCTCACCGGTCAACAACTCCGCCGCTATCTTGAACTGACCCGGTTGACACCGGACCGGCGGCAGAAGAGAGTTTACCGGACCGTCACTATCGATCGGGAAAAATTTTTAGCGCCCCACCTCTTCTTCGGCTTGCTTTACGCGTGGTATCTTAATAACGACTACGTTCCGGCTCTGGACTACGAGATGTCACTCCTGCGCTGGCCGGCCCGGCTTCTCATGCCTTTCCAGCGGGAAGATCAAAAACGCCGGCAGGCCCTGGTCTCCTTCTTCCGAATAGAGATCTTCGGCTACCCTGATTGATTGATGGGGAATACGGGAATTTTACAATACTAAAAAATACGATCAGGAATATCGGTAACGCTTGATCTTGTGGGTGGGGGTCTTCTCGAAAGCGTCGCCGTGCAGCTGGATCCGGGATATCTTGGAGTAGGCGGGGAGTTGTCGGTTGACCTCTTCTCGGTTCCCCTCCATCTTCTCCTGGAGCCACTTTTCGTTGTCGTCCTTGCCCTTCCTGACCAAATCCACCGCTTCCCAGTCCGGATAGACCAGAGCGATCAGGCTCCCGTTCTCCTCCAGAACCAGTGATTCTTGGATGAAAGGAAGCGCGTTAAGCCTGCTCTCGATCTCTTCCGGATAGATATTCTGGCCGGAAGGACCGAGGATAAGGTTCTTGCTCCGCCCTTTTATATAGAGAAATCCATCCGCATCAACCAGGCCGAGGTCCCCGGTCCGCAGCCAGCCGTCCTCGTCCAATACTTCCCGGGTTGCTTCGTTGTTTTTATAGTAACCCAGCATCACATTTTCACCTCTCACCATGATCTCTCCGACCTGGTTCCGGGGATCTTCCGAGTCGATCTTCAGTTCCAGGCAGGAGATGGCCTTCCCCACCGAGAGAAATTTATGTTCGTACCAGGGGGCATAGCTGATCAGGGGCCCGCATTCGGTCATCCCATATCCCACGGTAAACGGGAGCCTGATCTTCTTCAGGAAAGCCTCTACGTGGTCGTTTAAAGCGGCGCCCCCAATTACGATTTCCTTGAAGCTGCCACCGAAAGTCTCCGTCAGCTTCTTGAGAATTTTTCGGCGGATCAACCGGGAGAGGCCCGGGGTATGGAGAAGCATCCTCATCAGCTTCTTGTTCAGAACCGGGGCCAGCCTCTTCTTGTACAGCTTCTCCATGATCAGGGGGACAAAGAGAATGAGACTGGGCTTAATCTCCGAGAAGGCTTCGATCAGGATCTTCGGAGAAGGAATCTGGCCCAGAAAAACAATGTGGCAACCCATGGTAAAGGGAAACAGGAAGTCGAAACTGCAGGCGTACACGTGGGCCAGAGGGAGGAAGCTGAGCATGCGCTGGGTCATGCCGAGGCGCATGTTTTCCCGGGCGAAGATGATGTTGGCCATCAGGCTGCGGTAAGGAAGCATCACCCCCTTGGAAAAGCCGGAGGTGCCCGAGGTGTAGACCAGCGCGGCGATAAGCGAATCATCGAGATCCGGCGGTAGGGAGAACTCCTCAACGGTCATGGCGGCGACAGCCTCGTGCTTTTTTTCTTCCACCTCCCGGATGATCTCCGGCAGATGCTTGTCCCGGTGGAAGAGGATCTCCAGGGTATCGAGAGAGACAACCGTCGTGAGCCGGTCAAGCTTCTCCTCGTCGATCTTCTCATATATCCCTTCCGCCGCGAACAGGACCCGGCTCTCGGAGTGGTTTATGATGTGCTGGATGTCATCGTCATGGAATTCCGGGAGGATCGGCACGATGATCGCGCCGTAAGTCACCGTGGCGAGATAGACGATCGCCCAGTTGGTCGAGTTATTGCCCACCAGGGCGATCTTGTCGCCGCGGCCGATACCGCGTTCAGTGAAGATCGCGTGGAGCAATGATATCTTGCGGGCGACATCGGCATAGGTAATGGTTTCTTTCCTGTAGTCGGCAAAACAGGGGGAATCCCAGTATTTTTTTATGCTCTCCTCAAACAATCTGTTGAATTTCTCTTCCGGCATTACTCACACCCCTTTTTGGATATCCGGCGTAGCTCATCATATTTTATGGTTGTTTATTGCTTTCTGGTAAGTCACCATATTTTATTTAACCCGAAAGACATTAAAAGATAAAGACAAAAAAGAATGAACGTCTACCTGATCATAATCCTGGCGATACTCATCGGCAACTACCTTCTCGATCTCGTCATTGAGTTGCTCAACCTCCGGCACTTCGATCCGAACCTACCATCCGAATTCCATGGCTGCTATGACGCCGAGCGCTATCGGTCTTCGCAGTCTTATCTTGCGGAGACCACCCGGGTAAAACTCATCGCCGCCGGCATCTTCACTCCTCTTGTTGTGGCCTTCATCCTGCTGGGCGGATTCAACACGATCGACGGCGGGGTCGGGAGCCTGGCCCGTTCCGAAGTCTGGCGCGGGCTGATCTTCGCCGGCATCCTTCTCATTCTGGCCCGTATATTCGACCTTCCCTTCTCAATTTATCGGACATTCGTCCTGGAGGAAAGATACGGCTTCAACCGGACCACCGTCAAGACCTTCGTCCTGGACATCCTGAAGGGCTGTTTTCTCGTCGCCCTGATCGGGGGACCGGTCTTCGCCCTGGTCATCTGGTTCTTTAGTGCCGCCGGACCAGGGGGCTGGATTTATTGCTGGCTCGCCGTGACCTTCTTTCAACTATTCCTCCTCTTCATCGCGCCGGTCACCATCCTGCCTCTCTTCAACAAGTTCACCCCCATAGAAGAAGGAGAACTCAAGGGCGCCATCGAGAGATACGCGCGCAGACAGAATTTCAAGATGAGGGGGATATTCACGATGGACGGGTCCCGGCGCTCCGCCCGGAGCAACGCCTTCTTCACCGGTTTCGGGAGGTTCCGCCGGATCGTCCTCTACGACACCCTGATCCGGAAACACACCACCGACGAGCTGGTCGCGATCCTGGCCCACGAAACCGGGCACTATAAGGAACGGCACTTCTTGAAAAACATCATCGTCTCGATCTTCTCCACCGGCCTTATGTTCTTCATCCTCTCCCGCTTCATCAACAACCCGGGCCTCTTCGATGCCTTCCAAATGAAGCATATCTCAGTATACGCGAGCCTGTTTTTTTTCGCCTTCCTCTACGCCCCCATCGATATGGCCCTCTCCCTTTTCGGCAATTACCTCTCCCGGCGCTTCGAGTACCAGGCCGACGCGTTCTCCGCCCGGACGTTCGGCAAGCCCGCCTCCATGATCGACGCCTTGAAGAAGCTAAGCGTCGACAACCTTTCTAATCTCACCCCCCACCCTCTTAAGGTCTTCTTCAGTTATACCCACCCGCCGGTCCTGGACAGAATCCGGGCTTTGGGTAGGTTTCGATCTGAACTAAGTGGTTCATTTCATAAATAAGGTTACGTATCGAGGGCGTCGAGGCGCCCGGTCGGCAAGGCGCGAGGAGGGCGAATACTCTCGCAGTATTTAACCGACGAGCAACGCGGCCGACCGGGATGCCTGCCTGCCCCCGCCTGCCGGACGGGCAGGGGCAGGCAGGCATCGGCGGCCGAATGCCACCTTATTTATGAAGTGGACCACTAAGGAAGAATTCAAGCTAACAAAATAGGGCTGGGTCTTTTATTGAACCACAGAGATGCAGGGGACGCGAAGTATTATGGTGAGGAGGTCCGAAGGGAAGCAGAAATAACGACCCCGACGGGAGTCGAACCCGTGTTACAGGCTTGAAAGGCCTGTGTCCTGGACCGCTGGACGACGGGGTCATTAATTAAATGCGCAAGAGGGAAACTTAATTTTATGAGGGCGGTCCCGGTTCTCACCGGGACGACTCCCCCGACATTAAAAATGTCGCGGTGCTCGCCATTTATAAAAAAAAATTATGAGGGCGAAAGGATTCGAACCTTCGACCCACGGCTTAAAAGGCCGTTGCTCTACCATCTGAGCTACGCCCCCATAAATTTATTTTTCAATGAACGCTAACCCGAATAATTCAGGCTAAAAATCGCAGAACGGTATCAAAAGACTACTGAAAAAGCAAGTTCAAAGCAGATACTTATGGATTTAGTATCCATACAAATCGCAAGGAGGTTTAATAAAATGGAAGGCTCGGAACTAGGAGGCTACTGCTTATGGAACTCTGAAGGTATCGCGTGGCTTGATTGAAAACGTTTTCTCCTCGTTTAAATACGAAGCAATTCCTCTTCCTTCTCTTTCAGGAGGGTATCGATCTCTGTGATATACTCATTAGTCTTCTCCTGAACCTCTTTTAAGGCCCGAAACTTCTCGTCCTCGGGGAGGGTGCCCGATTTATAGAGGGATTCCAGCTCGTGGTTGGCGTCGCGCCGCACGTTCCTGATCGAAACTCTTCCCTCCTCACTGATGTTTTTGATCACCCTGACCATATCCCGGCGCCGCTCTTCACTCATCTCCGGGATGGGGATCCGGATGATCTTGCCGTCATTGATCGGGTTTAAGCCTATATTGGCGCTTAAGACAGCTTTCTCCACCGCCTCCAGAGCGCCCGGGTCCCAGGGCTGAATCACCAGGAGACGAACTCCGGGGGCTGAGATACCGGCCAGGTCGCGCAGGCGCGTCTTGGTCCCGTAATAATCCACCATGACGTTGTCAACCAGAGCGGGGGACGCTTTCCCGGTCCGGATCGAGGCAAACTCGTTCTTTACCACCTCCACCGACTTCATCATCTTTAATTCAGCTTCTTCCAGTACATCTTCCAGCGTCATGACATTTCCTCCCGGGTGGTGGTATAACTGCCTAAAATGATCTAATCTGTCTTTCGACCCATCAAAGTGCCGATCTTCTCCCCCATGATGACCCGTCGCAAAGATCGATCAGCCCAGAAGTCGAAGACAATCACGGGGATATGATTTTCCCGGGCCAGAGCAATGGCCGGCGAATCCATTATACCCAGATCCCGTTCCAGAGCTTCGTCATAGGAGATACGATCATACTTCCGGGCGGAAGGATCGATCTTCGGGTCGGCGGTGTAGATACCATCTACTTTGGTCGCTTTCAGGACCGCCCCGGCGCCGACGTCAGAGGCTCGAAGCACGGCGGCGGTATCGGTGGAGACAAACGGGTTGCCGGTTCCCCCGGAGAAGATCGCTACTTCGCCCCGATCAAGCGCCTGCCGGGCCCGACGGGGAAGATATGATTCAGCCAGAGGATAGATTGGCAGTGAAGAGAAGAGGCAGGCGTTCACCCCGTCCTTCTCCAGGACATCCCTGATCGCCAGGCTGTTGACGACGGTAGCCAGCATCCCCATCTGGTCGGCGGTCGTCCGTTCCAGTCCCGCGGCTTCGGCCGCCTTTCCCCGGATAATATTTCCGCCCCCGCAGACGATCCCCAGCTGAACCCCGGCCTCAACTCCTTCTTTGATCTTTCCACTCAAGAACAGGAGAGCAGTGGGATCGATCGCCTCCCCACCCAGGGTGCCCAGCGTTTCTCCGCTGATCTTGAGTATAACGCGCTTATAAACCGGTTTCGCGGTGGTCATCCTGAATTTATAAGTTCCTGTTTTGAAATTTCAATAAACAGCATTTAAAATGCAATAACACCTCAAGAATTGAACCGCAAAGACGCAAAGAGCGCAGAGAAATATAAAAGCATTTTTATTAAACTTGCCTTGATATTAATAACAAGAAAGAACCAATCACTATAGTAATTAGCTTACTAAATTGTTTTCTAATTCTACTTTGCGTTCTCTGCGTCTTTGCGGTTCAAATAAGTTGCGGAGCTAATTTATGCGGGATTTCAGGTATTACTCTTCCCCCAACCGCCAGCGGACAAAGCCCTTTATCTCAATCGGCTCACCGGTGGGAGCGGCCTGCTTCTTGAGATACTCCCCGACACTTATCTTGTCGTCATGGAGGAAGGGGAGGTTGAGCAGACAGAGTTCGGTCAAACGCTTACGCCATTTGCCGATTATAATCTTTTCCCGGATGGCCTCCGGCTTATCCTTGACCTGCTGCCGAAAGATCTCGAACTCCCTTTCTTTTTCTTCCTCGGGGATATCCGCTTCCGAGAGATAGGGCGGATTGGAGGCCACTACCTGCATGGCGATCTCCCGGGCCACCGTGGGAGATTCGATGGAGAGTTCCACCAACGCGGCCACCCGGCAGTTATGATGAAGATACCCCCCGATAAAACCATCACTCTCCCGGGTAAGGGCGCGGCCGGGCGTAATCTTTTCACCTATCCGGGCCGCCACCGAGATTACCCGGCCGCTCGTCTCTTCCAGCTCCAGAGACTCTCTGCCTCCCGTAAAGACGGTTTCAAGGAGTTCATCGGCCAGCTTGAGGAAATCATCCGTCCGGGCTACGAAGTCGGTCTCGCAATTGAGCTCCAGCAGGGCGGCTTTCTTTCCGGCGGCGTCAATCTTCAGGCGGATCACGCCTTCCCGAGTCTCTTTATTCTCTCTTTTGGCCGCTTTGGTGACACCATCGGCCCGGAGGATGTCGATCGCTCCCTCAATATCCCCCTCAGACTTCTGGAGGGCTTTCTTACAGGCCAGTATTCCGGCCCCGGTCTTTTCCCGTAACTCTTTAACCTGTCGCGGCTGTATCTTCATATATTATTTCTGCTCCTCTTCTGCCGGGATCCGTTCAGCCCCTTTATCAGGGTCGATCTTTTTATCTTTGTCTGTTTGGGGAGCGGGGGGTTCAGGTTCCGGAACCGGCGGCACCGGACTCTTCTCTCTGTGCGCCGGGGATTTGGCATCCGATGCCTTGGCCTTCTTCTTCCGGCTCTTCTTTTTTCCTTCCAGGCTCTTCTTACCTTCCAGGTTCTTCTTCCGCAACTCAAGGCCTTCGGTTATGGCTTCCTCAATTTTAGAGATAATGAGCTTGGAAGCGCGAATACCATCGTCATTACTGGGAATTGGAAAATCAACCAGGCTGGGATCACAGTTGGTATCAACCAGCGCTATAATCGGAATGGACAATTTACGGGCTTCCCGGACCGCGTTCAATTCCCGCCCGATATCTATAACCACCATAACGCCCGGCAAATCGTTCATCGCCCGGATCCCGTCGAGGTTGCGATGGAGCTTGTGCTCTTCCCGACGAAGAGAGGCGATCTCCTTCTTCGATCGCCCCTCCAATGAGTTCTCGCTCCGGAGAGCTTCCAGCTCTTCCAGGCGATGGATGCTCAATCGGATGGTCTGGAAGTTGGTGAGGGCGCCCCCCAGCCATCGATCGACCACATAGTGCATCTCCAACCGCTCGGCGGCCTCTTTCAGAATTTCCCGGGCCTGTTTTTTTGTCCCGACCAGGAGGACGTCTCGGCCCTCGGCCACGACCTCCCTGATGAATTCCAGGGCCTCCTTCAAAAGCCGGAGACTCTTTCTAATGTCGATGATATGTATCTTGTTCCGAACCTCAAAGATATATTCTTCCATCCTGGGATTCCAGCGTCTGGTCTGATGACCGAAGTGAACCCCCGATTCAAGTAATTCTTTAATCGTTATTGAAATCACTTTTCCTCCTGAAATTTAATTATCATTGATACTACTTAATTATGGGACTTCCCAATAGCGAAGAAGTACTATAGCAAAATAAGTTCCACGAGCAAGAGGTTTTTAACCTCCGATCACCTCTTCCGCCGTCCGGTCCGCCTGGCGCAGCCTCCGCCTTAACTCTTCCCGCAAGCCCGACCGCTCTCGCTCCTTCACTTCTCTTCCTACCCGAAGTGGAGGCGCGAAGACCAGCTTGATCCGGGAGCAGGGAAGTGGAAGACGGAAATGATCCCAGCTTCCCTTGAAGACAAACCGGAGGGAACTGGCATAGGAGACGGGAACGATCGGCGCCCCGGACACTGAGGCGAGAGAGATGATGCCGTCCTGGATTCGATAACGAGGCCCCCGCGGCCCATCCGGTGTCACCGCGACATCCCAGCCGTTCCGCAGGCTGCGTATAAGTTTGAGAAAAGCCCTCTTCCCCCCCCGGCTGCTGGAGCCGCGGACCACCTTGAAGCAATACCGCCCGAGGAACCGCCCCACCAGTTCCCCATCCCGGCTCAGGCTCACGATGACCGCGATCCGCTCTTTCCGGAAACGGAACCGGTAGATATACGGCATCATGATAAACCGGTTATGCCAGAAGGCAAAGATTACGGGCTTCTCTTCCCGGAATAGTTCCCATACCGGTTCATCTCCCCGGACATGCCAGTGGGAGGAGACCCCGACCAGGCGGGTGTACCAGGAAGCACATTTCGAAGCCAGAGAAATAATCCGGTTAGAAGTCATTAAATATTAAATTGCATTTCGTATAATTTTTTATATGGGCCTTCTATCTCCAACAGCTCAGTGTGAGATCCCATCTGGACAATCTTCCGGTCCTCCAGGACGATAATCCGGGTGGCGTCCTTAATTGTTGAGAGGCGGTGGGCGATCACGAAGACCGTACGTTCAACCATCAACCAGGCGATTGCTTCCTGAACCAGCCGTTCCGATTCGGCGTCCAGGGCTGAAGTCGCCTCGTCCAGGATAAGGATCGGCGGGTCCTTCAAAATCGCCCGGGCAATCGCCAACCGCTGACGTTCGCCCCCGGAAAGCATAAGTCCCCGCTCCCCGATAATGGTATCGTATCCATGTGGGAGACGAGAGATAAAATCATGAGCATTGGCTATCCGGGCGGCTTCCACGATCCGGTCCCGTGAGGTCCCCTGCATTCCATAAGCGATATTTTTGACCACGGTGTCATTGAAGAGAATAACCTCCTGAGTCACAATACCGATCTGAGCGCGAAGGGACTTTAAGGTCAGGTATCTAAGATCATGCCCGTCAATCAGCAACCGGCCCGCGGTGGGGTCGTAAAAGCGAGGGAGGAGATTTACCAGCGTGCTTTTACCGGAACCGCTCGAACCCACAATTGCCAGTACTTCGCCCCGTCTCACCTCAAGATTGATCCCTTCCAGAACCAGCTTATTGTCGTTGTAAGTGAAATCAACATCTTCAAATCGCACTGAATTCCGGAAGGGAGGAAGGTCAGAGGCACCAGGTTTCTCTACAATGCTGCTCTTCATGTTCAAGACCGACTTTATCCGCTCCGCCGCGGCGGACGACCGCTGGATCATGTTATTGGCCTTCCCGATCTGTTTAATCGGCCGGGGGATCGATCCCAGACAGATCAGATAGAGAATAAACACCCCCCCCGAGCCCATATCCCCGCTGAGCATCGCTCTTCCCATGAATACGAATACTATCGCCGCGGCAAACATCACCACAAACTCGGTTATGGGAGAGAGGATGGCGTCCCGTCGGGCCATCCGCATCATAATCCGGTAAAACCGCCGGTTGTGACGGTCAAATCGCCGCGTTTCATACGATTCCATGGAGAAAGCCTTGACGACCCTGATTCCGGAGATCGTCTCCTGGAGTAATGAACTGATGGTGCCGATCTTCTCCTGGGAGTAGGAGGAGAGTTTCTTGATGATATTCCCGATAATGATGACCGGCGGCATAATCAGGCCGAAGATCACAAAGACCAGCAGAGAAAGTTCCCAGCGGATAATAATCGGGAGAGTAAGATATAGCATGAGGTCAAAAAAGTTTCTGAACAGCCGGGTGAATCCGTCGGCAACTCCACGGTGAAGGATTTCAGCATCGTAAGTAATACGAGCCATTAACTCTCCGGTCTTCTGCTCAGTGAAGTAATCGAGAGAGAGATTCTGAAGGTGGGCGTAGAGCCGGGACCGGGCGTTGCGGACCACGCTATTGCCGATGAACTGGAGGGTAACATCGCAGATAAACTGAAATAGGCCGCGCAAGACAATGCATATCACGACAAAGAAGAGAAGATAAAACAAGAGCTTCTGGTTGGGTATGTTGTTGATCCAGTCGGCAAAGTTATCGACCATGGTCTGGACATATCCCGGGAGTGGCACCGAGATTTGAGGGACAAATGGATCCCCTTCGACAATCTTGGACCAGAAAGGAACGATGGTCAGAAAGCTTCCCGCCATGGTAACGGTAATGAGCAGAGAGAGAATAAGAGAGACAACTAGAAATATCCAGTAGCGCCGAACCAGTTTAAGAAGTATCAGATAGGATCTCATCATCGGTTTATCCCGGATTATTCATCCCGTATCCGGGATGAATAATCCGGGATAATAATCTGTAATATTTCCCGGGCCGCACGCCGGCCGGCCCCCGGTTTACCCAGCTTCTCGCTGGCCAACGCCAGTTCCCGGATCATCTCCTCCCGGATCTCCGGGCGACCCAGGATCTTCAGAGCGACCCGGGCGATCCGGGCCGGACGGGCCTGGTACTGAATAAATTCCGGGACAATCTTCTTTCCGGCCACGATATTCACCAGGCCAATATAAGGAAGGGTAACCAGTAGCCGGGCGGAAATCCAGCTGAAAAAGTTTAACCGATAGACAATGATCATCGGAGTCGCGAAGACCGCCGCCTCCAGGGTGACGGTCCCCGACGCCAAAATCAACAGATCGGACGCGGCGAGGATCTCCTGTCCTCTCTCTTCCAGTAGATTAATCTCGACCGGCGACAACCGCACGATCTCCTCAACCAGCGGACGGAGAGCAGGAGAGGCCACCGGGAGCAATAAGACAGCCTCCGAGAGATGTTCCCGCAGTATTCCGGCGGTCTTGAGCAGAACAGGCAGAATCTTCTCAACCTCCGACTTCCGCGAACCCGGCAACAGCCCAATCACCGGGGATCCCTCTATTCCGAGCCGACGGCGGCATTCTTCCTTTCCCAGACTCAAATTCAGATTGCCGACCAGCGGGTGGCCGACAAAGACCGCATCGACGCCATAGTTAGCGTAAAAATCCTTCTCGAAGGGAAAGATAACCACCATCTTATCGACCGAGCGCCGGATCTTCTTCACCCTCCACCTCCCCCAAGCCCAGAGCTGGGGACTGATATAGTAGATGACTTTGATCCCCTGGTTATGCGCCCGGCGGGCAAACCGGATATTAAAGCCGGGGTAATCGATCAAGATCACGGCGTCGGGGCTCCGCTCTTCCATAATCGCGACCAGCCGTTTAAAGATCTTGCGGTAACGACCGATATCTTTAAATACCTCCCAGAACCCCACCACGCCGGTCCGGCCGATCCTTTGCACCAGCTCCACCCCGGACTTCTCCATCTCCTCCCCACCCATCCCGAAGATATTCACTCCGGGATAAAGATCCCTTAACTCCCGACAGAGATGAGACCCGTGGATATCACCGGACGGCTCACCGGCCAGAACCATTATTTTAATATCCCCGGTCACTCCTCCTCTCCATCAAGCCCGGGGATCGATAGCTGGACTGACTCCCATTCTTCCACTGATTTATCCTGTAGTTTCTTCAATCTCCTCTCCGATTTTTCCACTTCTTTGGTAACCGCCACCGCCACCTCTAACGCCGCCAGACTACCCTCTGCCGGGACCTGCGGCTTCCCTCCCAGCCGAACTGCCTCGATAAATGACTGCAGTTCAAGCTTCAACGACTCGCCGGGAGGAACCGGGAGACGATCAACGACAATCCGACCGGCTTCCTTGCGATAGACCTGCGCTGTCTGGGACATATAATCCAGGGAGATATAGGCATCATCCTGGAAGATTCGAATCTTCCGCATCTTCGATGGACTCACCCGGCTGGTGGTGATATTGGCAACACAGCCGTTCTTAAACTTGATCCGGGCGTTGGCAATATCTTCATGCTCCGAGAGGATGGTAGCCCCGACGGCTTCCAGGCTGTCCACCGGAGAGGAGACCAGGTAAAGAATAATATCGAGGTCATGAATCATCAGGTCCAGAACCACTCCCACCTCAGTACCTCTCCGTTGAAAAGGAGCGTTGCGGTGACATTCTATGAATCGCGGCTCCTTCACGATCTTCTCCAGGGCCAGGATTCCGGGATTGAACCTCTCCACGTGCCCTACCTGAAGGAGAAGGCTCTCCTTCTCCGCCAGCCGGAGGAGTTCACGAGCCCGGGCGACATTATCCGTAATAGGCTTCTCCACCAGGAGATGGTAACCCCGTTCCATTAACGCGCCGGCAACATCGTAATGGCGATCGGTTGGGACCACCACACTGACCGCCTCCACCGTGGACGGCAGATCATCTAGGCGTCCCAGGGGGCGACAACCATACTCACCCGCCACTTCTTCGGCCCGGGCCCGGTCGATATCCATCACCCCGATAAGTTCCACACCCGGAAGCTCCGAATAGATCCGGGCATGACGGGAACCCAGATGGCCGACCCCCACTACCGCTACTTTAATCGTATCCATAGAAATTAGCCCCGCCGTTGGCGGGGGACTTTTTCAGACAGGATAACAAGATTAACAAGGATTTTTTTATTTTATCCTGCTTTTATCCTGTAAATCCTGTCAAAAAATACAATTTCCTATATGATTAAATTACAGTGCACTCGATTTTGGGATTACCTGGAACATCAATTCCGCTTCACAGACCACTTTGCCTTCAACCAGAACCGTGCCTTTTACCTTCAAAAGCCTTCTTTTCATCTTCATGACTTCACCGACCAGACGGAGCTGATCGCCGGGTACAACGGGTTTGCGGAAACGCGCCTTATCGATAGCCATGAAATAGGCAAGACTCCCCCTGTCCTCCGGCTTTCTCAGGAGCAATATCCCGGAGAGCTGGGCCAGCGCTTCCAGTTGAAGCACCCCGGGCATGATCGGCCGGCCGGGAAAATGCCCCTGAAAGAATGGCTCATCGACGGTTACATTCTTAATCCCCTCTATTCTTTTACCTTCTTCAATCTTGATCACCCGGTCCACCAGGAGGAAGGGGTAGCGCTGAGGAAGGCATTCCAGAACTTGATTGATATCGAGTGCCTCTCCCGCCGGCACCTCCTGATCATCTAAAGGCTTCTCTTCACTCATTCAACACCTCCTGTAATTTATGAACAAATTTTACGTTCAGGGTATGTCCGGATTTGATCGCCACAATCAGAGCCCGGAGGGGGCGGCCCAGGAGAAAGAGATCGCCCAGAAGATCCAGAATCTTATGCCGGACACATTCATCCGGAAATCGCAATCCGCCCCGGCTGAATATCGCGTCTTCACCGATAACCACGGTATTATCGAGGCTGGTTCCCTTGATCAACCCTCGCTCCATCAGAGGAAGGGCGTCCCGGTAGAATCCGAACGTCCGGGCCGGGGATACCTCCCGTTCGAAGACCGACGGAGTAATCGGCAGAGATAGATACTGCGAATCGAGTTGAGGGTGGCCGAAGGCGATCGTGCAGGCGATCCGGAGTTCATCA
>JAVCDH010000012.1 GCA_030765805.1 Candidatus Euphemobacter frigidus | reverse complement strand
AGAAGCAGCGATGCTGATCAAGAGCAGGCAGGTTCTGAGAGCCAGAGGGCTTAAGCTGGACGCCGATGTCAAAACTATCTGTGAGGCGGCCGGCATTTCGCGCAAGACGGGCTATAAATGGGCCGATCAATTAGGACCGGAGGCGCAGGAGAGGGAGGACGAACTTCGAGGAGAGTTGGCGCGGCTGCAAGCGGAGAAGGAAGAACTGGAAAAGCGTTACGATGATATCAACTTTGAGAATGAGGGGCGCAAGCTGGCCTGGAAGATACATGGGGTGGATGAGCTTATCCGCTCAAAAAAAAACACTTCCAGACCCGCGAGAAAGGAGAAGCGGTAAGTTTTTATCGTCGTCTGGGCCGGTTGCTTCGGGAGACGGCCTGGGTGCTTTCCTTGAAGATCAGCACGCTATCCGAATGGAATCAAATCTTTGATGAGAAGAGGAAGCCGGTAATTAACCTCGATTTGCGGGGGAAGACCGGCAAAGTCACCGCCGATATAGTGAGACAGATAATCAAGGGCGCCAAAGAGATCAGAGATCGAGGAATGCATATCCGGTTGAAGTCATTTATCCGGGGACTCAGGGAAAAACATCAAATTGATCTGAGCAAGAAGACGATAACCGAGATTTTGATTGCCAACGATCTTTACCAGCCTTCCAGCAGGAGGAGGCGGCCGAAGTTTTATCAGAGTCTGAAGCAGAGCATTCCCAGCGGATTACTCAGCCTGGACGGGAGTGATTTTAAGGTCATAATAGGGGAGGAACACCACAAGTTCAACGTGGAGCTGGGGGTGGACGTGAAGAGCTTTCATCATGATGCTTATAGTATTACCGATACGGAGATTTCAGGAGGGGTGATCAAGGTGGTGGAAAAGCGCAAAAGTATATGGGGGACGCCCCTGGGGGTTCTGATAGACCACGGCAAGGCCAATTTATCAGAGGCTGCCAGGAAGTATTTTCAAGAGAACAACATAGAACTGGTTCCGGTAGGACCGAGCAATCCCAAAGGGAACGGCACTGACGAGGGGGCCTTTTCTCAGATGAAAAAGGTGATCGGACCGATCATCCTTGATTCGACCTCGCCCCGGGCGCTGGCAAGAAGTGTACTGGACAAAATTATCGAGGTCTATATCACCATGCGTAATCGTACGCCTCGAATCGGGGAGTGCCTGACCCCCGACCAGGCGATCGCCAGAAAGATGACCGGGGAAGAACGACAGTTGTACCGGGAACGATACCAGGCAAGACGAAGAAAAAGCGAGGATCCGGGACGACAGATCAAGCGGGATCGGATTGACTGAATCATCAGTCATCATGGTTTGGCGGTTGATCAATACGCGCTGGATCGGGCTTGCAAGTGTATTGTCGGCTATGACCTCAAGGCCATCAACAAATCAGAGGAAGCTTTTAACAAGACGATCCGGAGGGATTCGGGACGACGCACTCTTCCTTATTTTTTTGGTATTCTGAAACGGATCCAGAATGATCTGGATACCGCGGCATATCAGGCTTACTGCCACAAGCGCTACCATTACGGAGAGATGTGCAAGCAGGAAAGGCGGCAGTGGGAAACTGCCGGAGAAATAATAACAGTGGATGATCTGGTCAAAATGCTGGAAGAAGCGGTAACCACCGGTACCAGATTTATCAGAGACCTTTGCCTCAAGCAGGTTGAGCGCCTGGTCCAGATACTCAGGAAGCAGTATCAGTACACAGGAGCTTTGAAACGGAAGATACTGGATGCATTGGGAGAGATCAGTGAGTTGAGCCTCGCCCAGCGCAGAGAAGCTTTTCAGCTGGTTGAAAGCTCCTTGATTTAACCGAAACGGCGAGATAAGGAGGTGTCAAGGTATGGGGTGGGGCAATAAAATCGCTTAGAAGCGATCTGAGATGCCCGTTTCTACCTGAAGGGTTTTCAAATCATCGATTTGCCCCTGAATCCGCCCGGAGAGGGAAGCATAATCAGCAATTTTGAAGCCTCTGAGAGGCCGATAGAACCGATAATAAATAAGACGTGATTCTTATTTTCGCGGTAGACGATATTAATTTAAACCAGGGAGAAAAGTGTTACCCCAAAACCTCATTTTTTTCCGGATTTTTCTTGCACATTAACAGCTAAAGGCAAAGCAAAAGATGAGGCTAAAGGAAATATTGAATCAATCTTTCGAAAGAAAAAGCTCGACTCCAACATAAAAAAGGGGCATGGGAAAGGTGATAACTAGGCATTACCTTTTTAATGCAGGAGCTTGTACGTTAACGGATTACTCTTTTGATCAATTTCTAACAAAAAAAGAAATTTTTTATTGACTGCTTGGTCGAATATGACTATTGTGCCATCATAGACTTAATGGTCATACTTGACTAAATTATCAGGATTGACTGTTTGGTCAATTTGAACAATGGGAAGCGGAACCAAAAGACATTCTAAACCATCCCGGCATACCCGCCGGGCGCAAGCCACGCGGAACAAGTTACTCGATGCCGCCCGTTCGCTCTTTGCTGAAAAAGGCTTCAATCTCACCTCTATTGATGACATCACCAAGCGGGCGGATGTGGGTAAAGGCACGTTTTACTACCACTTCAGTAACTGGGAGGAGATCATTGAAGCGCTCGTCACCAGGATGCTCGATGAGCTCCTGGCGGTCATGGAAGAGAATTGCCGGGACATCTCGGACCTGAAAGGTATCCTCGACGCTCTGATCGGCGCGCATATTAAATTTTTCTGTAACCGCTGGGAAGATTTCGTCCTCTTCTTCCAGAGCAGGACCGAGCTCACTCTCGAACAGAGCTACGAGAGCATCGAAACGCCCTTCCTGGAATATCTGAAGCGGGTGGAAGACATTCTCGCACCCACCATCCAGCGCCAGCTGCCGCAACCCATCCTCCGGAGGATCGCGTGCGCCGTGGTAGGGTTCGTTTCCGGTTACTACTCGTTCGCATCCATCGTATCCCAGGAGGAGGATGTGGACCAGACTTTCCGTTCGCTTCGAGGCGCCATGGTGGCGAGCCTGGCGCGGTTCATCCAAGAGGCAACCCCGCCCCTGGAAACGGAAGAGCAGAACCCCGGTGGAATAAATCTAACTTAACCAACGGCGAAGCAGTTTTCCGGTCGGTGGACCGGGGACCGCAAAGCCGAAAAAGGAGGCACTATAGTGCAAACGGTTTCTCTTTTGGAAAGGGCAGCACCCGCCGGCCGGGTGGCACCGTACCGGAGGCAACGTCAGCGTCTTCGATACACACAGCGGGACAAAAAATGCTCCCCTGAAAAATTAAGGAGGACAGGAATCATTGACGAAGCCTTCAAGCGGGCGGCGTGGGGCGTTGCGGCCAGCATCGACATCTACAACTGCGCCCCGGAAACAATCCGGAACGCGGATAAAATCCACCAGTTCGTCAGAGAACTCTGCGACCTCATCAGCATGAAACGGTTCGGTGATACCCAGGTCATCCACTTCGGCGAGGATGAACGCGTCGCCGGCTTTTCCATGATCCAGCTGATCGAAACCTCGCTCATCTCCGCCCATTTCGCCAACCAATCCAACACAACCTACCTTGACGTCTTCAGTTGCAAGCCCTACGAGCCTGCAATAGTTGAGGAATTTGCCCTAAAATTCTTTGGGGGAAGCCGCTGCATCACTCATGTTAATCTGAGGTTGTAAGCCATGTCCCGCTTTCGCGTGGTCACCGGCCTCGAAGAGTGCCGGGATGTCTGGGAACAGATCATGCCCCGGGAAGTCATCTCCGATCTCTGGGAAGTCCGGGTCTGCTTTCAGAAACACTTCCGCCGCCAACCCCACTTTATCGTAGCCGAAGAGGATAGGGCCATCCGCGGCCTGCTGCCTCTGAGCTGGATTGAGGAATCAGGAAAATACGGTTACTTTCCCGGCGAGACTTGGGAAGGGAAAACCTGGCTGGAACAGAACCGCATCCCGGCGCGCGGCAACGGACTAAGGCAGGCCCTGCTGGACCGCTGCCCGGGCCCGTATCACCTCCGTTACCTGCTGTCCCCGGGCGCCGGTCCGGAAAACGGGGGTACCATCGACGAGATCGGTTACCTCTTCATCCCCCCGCGCTATGAATACGACATGGAAAACTATTTCGGCGAGTTCTCCCGCAAGTCAAGAAAACGTCTCCGACGAGATCTTGACGCTTTCGAGGAGCGCGGGGTTAGATACCGGTTCAACGAACCGGACGACTTCGAATACCTGGTGAAACTGAACGTGGACAGCTTCGGCGACGGTTCCTATTTCGCCGACTGTCGCTTCACGGAAAGTTTCCGCAGCTTGATGAACCTCTTCCACGAGCGCGGCTGGTTGCGAATCACAACGATTATGATCAAAGGCGAAATCGCCGCGGTGGACCTGGGCTGCGTCTTCAACGGTGTATACACCTTGCTCGGTGGAGGAACGCATGGTGATTTTCCCGGCGTGGCCAAGCTCATCAACATTCACCACGTCCGATGGGCCTGCGAGCGAAAGCTCCGGATGGTTGACTTCCTCTGCGGCGATTTCTCCTGGAAGACGCTCTTCCACCTCACGCCCCGTCCGCTCTATGCCATGGCCGATAGATCCTCGCCGGAGCAGATACCGGTTACTGTCAGATCGGGGAGGGTTGACCATGCGAGATAAGCGGGTCCTGGTTGTGGGCACCACGGCAGATTATATCGATGAAATCTGCCGGCGTTTCCCGGGCCGGGCGCTTTTTCTGACCGATGCGACCGAACGCAGCGGGATCGACCGCCGTTACCTCCGACCCGACCAGGCGACAGAAGTGCTCTGCGACCTCTCCCGGCCCGATCGAGCTGTCATCACCCTTAAGAATCACCTGAAGAGATGGCGGATAAAACTTCGTGGTATCACCTGCTTTGACTGCGAGTCACTGGCTCTGGCGGCATACATCGCCCTGACCTTTTCCCTGTCCTTCGCCTCGCCGGAAGCCGTAGCCGCTTCCCGAAATAAGTATTTTTCCAAACGCCTCTGGCGGAACGCCGGCTTGCCCTGCCCGGAGGTGCAACTCGTTCACAGTCCCTCCGATGCAATCCGTTTTCTTCGGGCGCTCAAGCACCCAGCCGTTCTGAAGCCCCTGACCGGGAGCGGCAGTGAACTTGTCTTTCTCTGCCGAGATGATGGGGATTGCCTCCATGCCTTCCACACCCTGCTGTTAAAACTGGGGACGCATCCCAACCACAGAATGTACGAACATCAATTTCATGGCGTGGAACGAATCGACCCCCGCCGGGCTTTTTTAATCGAGGAGATGGTCGAAGGAGAGGAATTTAGCTGCGACTTCGCTTTGGACAATAAAGGACTGAAGGTCATCCGAATTGCTAAAAAGATTTCAGCCCGAAACCAAACACTCGGTACGGTTATGGCCTATATCCTACCGGGCGAACTCCCCCCGAGTATTGACCCAGCTGATCTTTCTCTCCAGGCGGAGCAGGCCGCCCGGGTTCTCGGGCTTTCCCGGACCATCTGCATGCTGGACTTCATTGTCGCTCAAGACAGAGCCGTGATGCTTGAGATGACACCCCGGCCCGGAGGCGACTGCCTGCCTTCGTTGGAACGGTTAAGTTCCGGTTTCGATATGCTGGGCTACGCGCTGGATTTCGCCGAGGAACGAGAAGTAGACCCACCCCCACCCGGAAGCTGGCAGCGGATGGTAGGACTTCATTTACTGGCGACACAGCCCGGGATCGTCCGTATGATAGACGTCCAAAACCTCCGGGGCGACCCCCGGGTCCTGGAATGCCGTTTGACCTCCGGCCCCGGTCACCGGGTTATTATGCCCCCCGAAGACTATGGTTCGAGGAAACTGGGACACGCTATCTTCAAGCCGTCCTCGCTGGAGAATATCGAGGAGGAATGCCTTGAGCTCCTCGGCAAGGTTATCATTGAGATGGAAAGCGGTTAAGGAAAAACTCCGGAAAGATTATGAAATCTGCCGTCCGAATTTCGGGCCGGAAAACACCTCTGCTCGATCCGGCCGAACTCATTTCATTCGTGAAAGGCTGCCTGAAACGGCGGGAAATCTTTTTGCGAGCATGTCGCCGGCACGGATCCCCCCTCTACCTTATTGAAAAGCCCGTCCTGTTAGCCCGGGCAAAGCAGTTCACGGCCGCCTTCAGGGCCGTGTTTCCGGATGTCCGCGTTTACTTCGCGATCAAAAGTAATAACCACCCGGCAGTCGCCCGGACCTTCGTCGAAGCGGGACTCGGCCTCGACGTCTCCAGCGGCCGGGAATTGCAACTGGCCTTAGATTGTGGGGCGGAGGATATCGTCTTCAGTGGCCCGGGAAAAACCATGGATGAGCTAACCCTGGCGGTGGAAAGTCGGGACCGGGTCACGCTCTTGATCGACAGCTTCGGCGAGCTGGAACGCCTCGATTCCGTCGCCTCAAAAGCAAAGGCCTTCGTCAGGGCCGGGGTGAGGCTGACCACCAACGAGCAGGCCCTGTGGGCCAAGTTCGGCATCCCACTGGCCAACCTGCCGGAGTTTTGGGCCGCGGCCGCGAATTCGCGGAAGGTCCGGCTCCGGGGGCTCCAGTTTCACACCAGCTGGAACCTGGACCCGGGCAATTATGTCAAGTTTATCCGCCGCCTGGGACAAACCCTTAAGAAGGTGGACGAAGCTGCCCGCACCGACATCGATTTTATCGACATCGGAGGCGGCTTCTGGCCGGAAGAAGGGGAGTGGTTGCAGCGGGCGGACGGAGCACCGGTCAATCACGATTCTGAACCAAGGAAGGTTTTAAACCACTTCCAGAAGCCGGCCAATCCGATCGAGGAGTTCGCGGACCGGATCGGCCAGTCGATCCGGCGGGAGATACTGCCACTCGTGGACTGTCACATCTGTGCTGAGCCTGGCCGGTGGCTCTCCCACGATGCGATGCATCTGCTACTCACAGTCGTAGATAAAAAGAAATCATCCCTCGCCATCACCGACGCCGGGACAAACGCAGTCGGGTGGGAGCGCTTTGAGACCGATTATTTCCCGGTGATCAATCTCTCGCAACCCGGCTTGAGAGAGCATCGCTGCCATATCTTGGGCTCGCTCTGCACCCCCCACGACGTCTGGGGGCTACAGCTACCACGGAAAAGACATCCGAATCGGGGACATCCTCTTGATTCCCAACCAGGGGGCATATACTTATAGTCTCCGCCAGGAGTTCATCAAGCCGTTGCCGAAGGTGGTGTTACTCAATACCTCCGGCATTACCACCATGGTGCCGCCGGCGGTTTGAAGGACAAAAAGTGTCATGTTCGGAATTGAGGTGGCGGTTGGCAAAAAATAAATGCGGAGAAACGCAGTCCACAACCACAAATGAGGTAGCATTATGAATTCGGAATATCCCGAATCATGGGAACTGAAGTTCGAAAAATTGCAGGACGAAGTTCCCAGGCACCGACGCCGGAGTTCTTTCCTCGATGAACCTCCTCGGGGTCGAAAGCGGCGGCAAAGTTACAAGGAACAGAGAAGAAAGCTCAGGGATAAAAAATTTTCCTTCCCATTCTAATGAAATCATTTCTTCAGTTTTTAGACGACGGGACCAATTCGCTTACTAAATGAGGGAACTTTTATGAAATACATTCTGGTGGCTTCGGACAACCAGGCCACGGGCAACACGATCCGGGAATGTCTCAGCCCGGAGTATCGGGTTGACGTCGCATCCGACAGAAACGTCTGTTGGGAGATCTTCAACCAAAGGCGCTACGAGTTTGTTTTTATTGATATCGACTTTCTTCGGCGGGAAAAGAATGCGCTTTCCTTTAATGACTATAAACAAGCCTTCCAACCGTTTTGGCAAAAGTTTCCCTCGGTCCCGATCATAGTTCTCGCACCGCAAGCAGCCATCCGGGAGGCCGTCAACGCAGTAAAGGCGGGGGCCAGTAACTATCTTGCCTATCCCGTCAGTCCGACCGAGCTTAAGTTTGTTATTGAAAATATCCATGAAGCGTTGAGAACCCAATCCGAACTCGATTACCTCCGGGACGAATTCTGGCAGCGGGATTCGCTCTCACTGGTCCGGACAAAAAATCCCGAGATGAAGAAAGTATTCGCTAAGATCAGGTTGGTAGCGCCGACTAAATCGACGGTGATCCTCTACGGAGAGACGGGAACCGGGAAAGGGGTGATAGCGAAACTCATTCGTCAACACAGCAACCGGAGAGAAAAATCGTTTATCACCGTTCATTGCGGCGCGGTTCCCGACACGCTGGTTGAGAGCGAATTGTTCGGGCATGAGAAGGGGGCCTTTACCGGAGCGCACCGGCGGAAGCTGGGAAAATTTGAACTTGCGCAATCGGGTACGATTTTTTTGGATGAAGTGGCCACCATCACCCTTTCCGCGCAGGTTAAACTGCTCCAGGTCCTCCAGGAAAAGACGTTTCAACGCGTGGGGGGAGAAGAAGACATATTTTGCGATGTGAGGATTATTGCCGCGACCAATGTTGACTTAAAAAAATTGAGTGATGAAGGAGCTTTCCGAAAAGACCTTTATTACCGATTGCACGTGTTTCCGATCGAGGTTCCTTCCCTGCGGGAGCGCCGGGAAGATATTCCTTTTCTGGCTGAAACATTTTTACAGAGACTGAACGATCTTTATTCAAAAAATATCTCCGGCATTCATCCGCGGGTAATGGATGCCCTTTCCGGATATTCCTGGCCCGGCAATGTCCGGGAGCTGGAAAACCTGATTGAACGCGCCTATATTCTGGAGACCTCTTCAATCTTAACAGCGGAGAGCTTTCCCGCTGAATTGTTCGGGACCGACCTGAAGGCCGCGCTCCTCTCTTTTAATGGATCGGTGACCATGCCCGAGGCGAGACGCCGGGGTGTCGAACATTGTGAAAGATACTATCTGAATGAGCTTCTGGCGCTCCATAAGGGCCGAATCAAAGAGAGCGCTCAGACCGCGGGTATCAGTGTACGTCAGTTGCATAAGCTTCTGACCAAATATCAGATCCGCAAAGATGATTTTAAATCGAGGACCTGATCAGAGCCGAATTCGGAATCCTGAGTTCCGGTCTGCTGAAAATGCGGAACTGCGATTTCCTGTATCCTTTCTCCGCATGATTTGTTCTTAGCCAGCATTATCTTAACCATCTGGTATCGAAAAGGATAGGATCCGCATCGTCCACTTTACGACCGTCAATTTTTGCACTTTCACCCGCATTTTGGGAATAGTAATAGTCCATTAAATAAAAAACGGAACTCCCGGTTCCGATTAATAATACTTTATAGCCAGATTCCTCTTTATTTATTATTTGGCATGAAAATTGCTTAATAATAAGGAAGCAAGTGTAACAGAGCCTAAAAAAAGGTACGTAATTTTTCCATTTTGAAGGAGGAGTGTGATGAACGGAAATCGAATTACCATAAAGGGCATAGTTAACGCGGCGGACTGGGAGGACGATGGGAGTATTATCCGCGTCGCTATATTGACCAGTGATGACGAAGAATATCTGGTAGCTGACAATGAGATGGGAAGGGAATTATTGGATTTTGAATCCGAGGGGGTAAAAGCTACCGGTGTGGTCAGTGAAAGTGAATACGGCGAGAAGACGATTATACTTTCAAGTTATAATGTAATTGAATATGAGCCTTCGGTGGAAGAAGAAGAAGATTTCTTGGACTGAGTAATAAATGGTTATGGCATCCGATAATACTGTTATTACCGATTTGCCATCCGTCATAACTAACCAGAAAGGAGGCCAAAAAGTGAAAAGCATGTTTGGACTTATCGTCTGTATTGGGATTCTCTCTATCCTGTTTTCTTTGGTGTGGGTAAACAATCTGCCCGCTCAAGAGAAAGTTATCATTCAGGGAACAGTGTACGCGTTGGACTGGGATGATGAAGGAAATGTGATGGCGGTGGTGATAGTTGCTGACGGCGTGGAATATGCCGTTTCCGGCTCCGGCAAAGGTAGAGAACTCCTGGCGCTGGAGGGTAAAACCATTAAAGCAACCGGCATGGTCGATGTGAACGAAGAAGGTGAAAAGACGATCACGGTAACGTCTTACGAGGTGAGTGAGGTCGAATCGGGAGTGGAAGAGGAAACAATTATAATCGAGGAGGAATAATAGGATTTATAAGTGTCGATAATTAGTAATTATACATCTTATCCGCGCACGCCGAAACCATCGGTTGTAGGTGTTTATCTTCAACCAGGGAGGGGGGGATTAATCCCCCCCTCCCTGGTTGTTTGGATCGGGCGGATATATTCGACCCGATTTTAACCCTCTACACTTTTGGGCGAAGAGCCCTTTTTCATAACCATTTCTTCTTTTTAAAGTAGACTATCATCCCGATAAATACTCCAATCATCACCAACCACACCGCCGGATAGGACCAGTGCCATTTGAGTTCGGGCATGAACTCGAAATTCATCCCGTAAATACCGACGATGAATGTCAGAGGAATGAAGATGGTGGCGATGATGGTCAGAACCTTCATCACCTCGTTCATTCGGTTACTGATGCTGGAGAGATAGGTGTCGAGCATGCCGGAGACCATATCTCTGAAGGTTTCAACCGTATCAATTACCTGGATGGTATGATCGTAGACGTCCCTGAAATATATCACCGTCGCATCCGAGATAAGCGAGTATTCACCCCGTTGAAGGCCGCTGATCACCTCTCTCAGGGGCCATACCGATTTACGGATAAACAATAGTTCTCTTTTTAATGAGTGGATCATCTGAAGTGTCTCCGGTTTCGGATCGGAGACCAGTTCTTCCTCCACCTCCTCAATCTTATCCCCCAGCTTCTCCAGGATGAAAAAATAATAATCTACCACTGAGTCAACCAACGCGTAGGTCAAGTAGTCGACACCCATCTTCCGGATTCTACCCTTCCCTTCACGTATTCTGCTCCTTATCGTTTCGAAGACGTCGCCCAATTTCTCCTGGAAGGAGATGACAAAATTCGATCCCAGCACAAGACTGACCTGCTCCGATGTTACTTCAGTCTTTTTATCATCGTATCCCAGCATCTTCAGAACCACGAAGATATACTCCCCGAAATCTTCCACCTTCGGCCGCTGGCCGGTATTGACGATATCCTCGATAACGAGCGGGTGAAGACCGAAATGTTTCCCGATCTTCTCAATGATCTCCGTCTGATGCAATCCATCGATATTGATCCAGGTCACAGTAGGTATATCCTTGAATGGTAAACACTCTTCGACTGATTCGACTTCCTTCTCCTGGAATTGGCTTTCGTCGTAATCGATTACCGAAATTCTCACCTTCTCCGCCTTCTCCTCGCCGATATAGACGGGGGTTCCGGGAGGAAGCCCCGCTGCCTTGTATCTCTTTTTAATAAATCTGGCCATATTCTTAACCTACGAATTTATTATTTAAGCAGCGTATATACCTGCTTTCTCATAGTCGCCAGCTTACCGAAACACATGAGCTTGTCACCTAAAATAACCTTAGTGTCGGCCGGGGGATTTGGAATGGTCTGATTTTCCCTCTCTACGGCCAGCACCAGTATATCGGATCTTCTTAAATGGGCTTCAACAAGTGTCTTGTTTATCACCGGATTATCTTCAGTGATTTCAATATAAGATACTCCATACCCGCCTGGTGCCAACAGCAGCTCTTCGAAAGCCACCGGCTCGAAAATTTCTTTCTTGATCAAATGCGTTCTCAGGGCTTTGGTCAACTTTCTGGCGAACTTGGTACTGGTGGAGATCTTGAAAACGGTGTATACGGCTAAAACGATAACCAACAGGTTAACCCACGGCAATAACTGAGAGGGGGACATTGATCTTAAAAAGGGAATAGTAAACTTTGTTAAGTAGATATTTGGTCTGAGAGAATTGGCGAAGGTAGCAATCATGGCAACAAAACCGGCATGGCCTAAAATAATGAGATAGGTCGCAATCCTTCGTCTCCTTGGACTCGCTATGACGAGTTCCGCCTCTCTGGTGGTAAATCCCGTCCCGCTGAAACAGGAAAGAGCTTGGAATTTCGCCGTCGACCACTCAAGGCCGGTTAAATTGAAAGCGACAGCCCCAATCCTCACTGCAACTACGGATACAATCAGAGTGGCGATAAGTAACAGTAGATTCATAAATTATCTCCTCTGCGTTTTTAATTCAAAGAACCAGTCCAATCCCTCAATACATAGTTGGTGTAAAGAATTATATACTTCCCTCATCTTAAATCAATAAAAATGCCGCACAGACAAAGTCGTTAAACATATATACTGTTCCCCATTAACAAACCATTGATTTTAAGGCAGAATCGGCTCCAAGAATAAAGGAGCTGATACTTTAATAAAACTGTTGAAAAAATATCTGTAAATAGATTGAAATTTTCGGAGCGCCGGCAACGCTAAGACGACATGGAGGAAGAAAAAGGAGGAGACAAAATATTACTTAATAGCACCATATACTAAGAGAGTTTATGAGGCTGTTATCGAAATTTTCGTCTTATTATGTCTCAAACGAGCATTTTGTTAATGGGGAGCAGTATACAAATCCGTAGATAGTATCTCCGGCTAAATCCACTCGGGGAGTGCTTCGAGTTATATTTTTCTCTACAGGGCTCCCGGGACATCCCCATCGGCCCCCTGGTCTCGAAGAAGAAGCTGCTCCCTGGCTTTGGTGAGTTTCCCGGAAAAACCCCCCTTGCCGAGTTCTGACGTCCACTTTCGTAGAATGACCCAACCGGCGACGCGAAGGAGCTGATTTCTCCATGACCGGTACCATTTACGCCATCCCCATTTTATATTGTGCAGAGAAAACACCATGGCCGGGAATATCAGGATATTCGCGGCGATCAGGAATATGTGCCGAAAACGATAAAAGCGTCCCGTGATCTTCCTTATGCCTTCCTGCATTTCTTCCGGTGTCATTGGCTCATCGGGTTGAAAGAGGGGGAAGTTGCCGTCGTAGTACTCCCAGCCCACGCATTCTTTCGGGAAGATCCTGCTCTGCCCGGCCAGTCGGCGGGTCAGTTCAGTCCCGGGAAGGGGGACGGGCAACATTATCTGGACGGTATCGATCCTTGCCTTCTTGATAAATTCCCGGAAGCGCGATACACGTTCTTCTACCGGTATGGACAAATGTATTTGAGGAGGCAGGGGATAGCCGAAAATGAACATTCCGTGGATAAGAAACCCGGCCTTATGAAACAGCCGGGTCAGGGCGAGCATCTCCTCGGGATCCACCTTCTTGTTCATGGCCATGAGTTCTTCGGGAATGGGCGTCTCGAAACCGATGGCGATCATATTGATCCCGGCCCGACGCATGGCCTGAAGAAGTTCCGCATCCCGGGCCTTGTCCAGCCGAATCTGAATGGAAATGTCAAGCCGGGTTCCAACCGCCTTCTGGTAACCCTCCAGAAGATCACAGAGACGGAGCGCGTCGCGCCGATTTTGGCCGAAGAGGTCGTCAACTAGGAAAAAATGCCGTGCGTCGTGCCGCTCCAGGAGGGCGGCGACCTGATCCAGGACGTATTCCGGGGCCGACCAGCGGGCTTTGCCCTTAACGGTGCAGAATTCGCAGTTCATTCCGCACCCCCGGGTCCAGCTTATGGGATAGAGCTTGAGCTTGGCGTATTTGAGGAGGGAAAAGTCCGGAACCGGCAGCTTGTCAAAATCGGTCAGGGGCGGTCTTTCCGTGGTTTTGACCATCCTGCCGTCCCGGGGAAACGCGATGCCGGTGATGGTCTCGGGGTCGCTCCCATCCCTGAGGGCATCGAGAAGCTCTACGATGGTCTCTTCCCCCTCCCCGATGACGATGTAATCGAGATCGTTATCAAGTCCCTCCTCGATGTTTTCGCCGACGAAATGCTGTCCCCCCCCAATAGTGGTTACGCCCTGGCTCTTGTAGAAGGAAGCCAGTTCATACAGTCTCGGCACTGTGCTCGTGAGGCCCCCGTAGAAACCCACAACATCCGTAGGCCTTATTTGTTGCAACATGTTGTGGTCAGGTCGACCGGAACGATCTTTTGGACCGAACCGGCGGTAATTGTTCTCGTCGATGACCTCAACCGTCCAGCCGGCCACTTTGCTGGCCATAGTGGCGACATAGATCGGACCCAGAGCCGTTGTTTTCCTGGCGATGCCGGAATAGATGTTGAATGCGGGATATGCCGGGATAACAATCCTCAACCGTCGGAAATTCCTCAAAACTCCCATTCGCGACTGCTTATTTCCCTGTTCTGTTTTCTCCATGTCTCTATCCTCTGTCAATCCAATACAACGGCCTTTGGACGCCCTTCTCCGCGGATGGGGGAAAATGCCGATTTCTCACTGATCGCGGCGGACTGCCATTTGATTCTGAAAGTCCGCGAATGCCGTGACGTCCAGGCGGAAGTTCCTCCGGTAGGAGAGATTGCCCACCAAACTGACCATCGGGGAACGGCGCTGCCAGAAGTTGGCGCACACCCTTCTCAGAACCCTCGACAGAGAATAGAATCTCCGGTTGCAGGCAAGCATTTCTTCGATAATCTCGTCCAGGGACAGATGCTTGTACCGGGCCACCGGGAAGGTCAGCGTGTAGTATTCCCAGTCTTCCGGGAACGTATCGAGGGCGACGCGTTCTTCCGATTTCATCTGGTCCCATAGGCGCGTGCCGGGCAGGGGCGTCAGAAAACCCACGTTGATGGTGTCCATGCCGTACCGGCTGGCGGCAGCGGCAATACGTTTGCCGACGCCTGGTTTGTCTATGTCCAAACCCATGATAAAGGAACCCGCGACCATCATGCCGTGACGCTGTATGCGCCGCACGGAGGCGCGCACGTCCCGACCCTTCAGAAGGTCGAACTTCCTGCCGAGTCCCCGAAGCCCTTCGGGGGTGGTGGACTCAAAGCCGATGAAGACGCCCCGGCAGCCGGCCTGCGCCGCCAGGACCAGGAGTTCCTCGTCATCGGCGAAGTTGATGGTGGCCTGGGCCACCCATTCCTTTTTCAGTTTCGCCCGGACCATGGCGCGAAACAGTTCCTTGGCGCGGGCGAGGTGCTCGGGACGCGTGCCGATGAGGTTATCGTCCACCACCAGAACACGCTTCTCCCGGATCGATTGAAATTCCCGCACGACATCCCCAATCGGTCTCTGCCGGTAGTGGGCCCCGTTGAATGCCGTCACGCTGCAAAAGCTGCAGTTCAACGGACAGCCGCGTGTGGTCTGGATCGCTCCCAAGGCATAGCGGGCGGGCAGAAGATCATGACGGGCGGAAGCGATAACACTTGTTTCCGCGTGGCCGCCGTCGTATCGCTGCTTCAGGCGACGTTGCCGGGCGTCGGTGAGGACTTGCGTCCAGACACCCTCCGCCTCCCCCGTGACAACAGAGTCCACATGCTCCATGGCCTCGTCCAGGCACATGGTGGCATGAATGCCGCCCATTACGACGGGGACGCCGAGACCTCGATAGTGCGCGGACACCTGATAAGCGCGGTTCGCCTGGGAGGTGAAAGCGGTAACGCCCACCAGATCCGGCCGGGGCAGGGCGGGATAGTCCGGAGCACCGAGGTTCTCGTCCACGATCGTTATTTCCCATTCCGGTGGGGTCAGCCCCGCGAGAACCATCAGGCTGAGCGGTTTCCAGACGCGGTATCGGTTCCAGCGGCTCTTCTTGTCCTGGACGCTGCTGACCAGCGGATTGGAAGGATTGATTAAATACAGTCTCATGGTGATTTATTTACTCCTCAAAGCATAAAATATAGTAGCAATTGAACCGATCTCTATCAAATATTTTATGCAGGTTTTACTATTATTGCGAAAAGATCAGCACGCTATAAGGGGCGATGGAAACCGCCGCCTGCGAGGGGAGCCCGTCACGGGCTCCCGTCTCGGCGACGATGTCGGTGCTCGGATGGTTTTTAAAGTCATCGTTATAACCCTGCCAATCGCTGTTGAAACGGAGCTTCCAGAGTCCCGTGGCCGGGAAGCCGATGACGTAGCCATCTTGCGCTTTATGGAAAAAGTTGGCGACGACCACGACGTCGTCCCCCGGTCTGCCCTGGTCCCAGCGCTGGAAGGCGATGACCTTGCTGCTATCGTTCAGATGATAGACCCGGGTGTATTGCCCGCAGAGGCCGCGCGTGAATCCGTCGCGGTTGAGACGCAGACGAATGAGGTCGCGGTACAACCGAACGATGCCGTGAAAGTCGTCGCGCTTGTCCCAATCGAGGGGGACCGTTTCGCGGAACCATCCTCCTTCGAGGAATTCCTGACCCTGGAAAAGCATGGGGATGCCCGGGGCGGTGAAGACCATCGCGGCGCCCAGCGTCGAACGTTTTCGCGCGTACCAGCCCTTGGGGTCGTCCGGGCTGATCTCTTGCGGTACGCGCGCCCGGCCGTTCGACACCTCGTCGTGGGACTCGCTGTATATGACCCGTCCGAAGGCGTCGTCGTTGTAGCGGTAGCAGATGGCATCGCGGATGGCGGCGAGCGAGCGGTGCCTGTCCTGCAAAGCGATCACCGCGCGGCGGATGGGGTGGACGAACATGCCGTCCCACTGCGCCCCGAACCCGGCGCCTCCAACGTCAACGTCCCTGGTGAGCCGCTGGTTGTTTTGAAAATCCTCGGCGATCGTGATCCGGCCGGGGAACTTCCGGGCGACCTGACTGTTGATCCACTGGAGCAGGCTCCAGCCATCGGGCAGTTCCCGATCTTCGGTACCGTGGACGGTGCGGATGTACTGGGTGCTGTCGAAGCGGAGACCGTCAACGTGGTATTCCTCGAGCCACATCAAAACGTTATCGAGGATGTATTGACGGACTTCGCCGCGTCCGTAATCGGGCCGGGTTTCTCCCCACGGCGTGGCGGCCCGGTCGTCGTTGTAGAAGTAGATGCCGCCGCGATTGTTCTCGCTCCAGCCGTCGAACTGCCAGAGATCATTGTCGCTGGGGCCCAGGTGGTTGTAAACAACGTCCAGGATCACCGCGATGCCCTCCCGGTGGGCGCGCCTGACGAACTCTTTGAACGCCCGCGAGCCCCCGTAGGTGGTCTCCACCGAGAAGATATGGGAGGGGTTGTAACCCCACGACCGGCCGCCCGCGAAGACGCCCACCGGCATGATCTGGATCGCGTTTAAGCCGAGCTTCTTCAAATGTCCCAGACGCGCCGAAACCGAGGAAAATGTGCCCGGACAGCTGACGTCCTCCCGGTCGTTGAACGTGCCAACATGAAGCTCATAGATGACAAGCTCGTTCCACGGCGCGATTCGGAAGTCATCCCCTTGCCAGTCGAAGTTCGGATCGTGAATAACGGCGTTTCCGACCGAGCCGGTCACCTCACGAGCATACGGGTCGATACGGGTGAACTCGCCCGTCGGCGTGGATAGGAGGAACCGGTACTGATCGCCGGTATGAGCCTTGGCCACGTTGGCGTACCAGTAGCCGTTCTCCTCAGCCTGCATGGGATGCCTGGCGCCGTCCCAGTCGTTGAACGATCCGATGACGGATACTCGCTGCGCATGGGGCGCCCACACGCGGAATGCGACTCCTTGCGCGTGCGGAATCGATCCCATGCCCTTGATCCTGGTTTCATCGCTCATTATTGTCTCCTCCAGATTGAAGTAATGGTATCGGTACAACCTGGATGGTGTCAAATATTCTCTACAACCGTGAGATTCATCCGGAATGTATCTTCCGACTCGCTCAAGATGACACAAGGCCCGTCTCTTCTTGAAACGAGCCTTTTGTAACCTCCTTGGGCAGTGCTTTCTTCGACTACGCTCAAGGTAAACTCACCCGTGGGGCGAGGCGCAGACACCTTGTATCAGAGACTCTTTCTTTTCCCAGGTCCAACCTTTGATTTCAATCTCCTTCTTGACCGCTTGATCTCTAGTCAATCCATCCTCGAAGTAAAACGCCTCTGATACCCCATGCTGGTATAGGCGGTTCGGGAGATCGGTGGTAATGCCGGTGTAGTATTTGCCGGACTTTTCGATGAGGTAGACGCACAATGTTTTCGTTGAAAACTTCCCCGGACCTAGTTTCCCTCGCCCTGGAGTGGAAAAAGATGCTGGATAGCGGGAAATATCTCTCTCAGGTTGCCCTGGCCCGGCAAGTCGGGGTCTCCCGGGTCCACCAGATGCTCCGGCTGCTGAAACTGCCCCCGGATATCCAGAAATCCGTGATCCGGATGGGGGATCCCCTTCCCTCCCGGAAGATAACCGAACACAAGCTTCGGGCGTTGCTAGCCTCTCCTCAATCTAAGTAGAAAAGGGTGGTTGACTTTCAATGAACAACCGTTTTTTGCCGTCCTGTTTGGTTATATCTGTGAGGTGCAGTTCGGGCAGCGGGTCGCCGAGATCGGAATGACCGAGCAGCAGAACTTGCATTCCTTCGTGGTGGGTGCCGCCGCCGGGGCAGGTTTCTCCATCTTCAAGCGATTCAAGACCTTGATCAGCATGAAGACCGCCATGGCGACGATAATGAAGCTGATCACCGTGTTGATAAAAACCCCGAGGTTTAAGGAGACCGCTCCCGCCTCCTTGGCGGCTGCGAGCGAGGCGTACGAACCAGCCACCGCCCCCGACTTGAGTACGATGAAGATGTCGGAGAAATCAACCCCGCCCAGAAGCAGCCCGATCGGCGGCATGATCACGTCGTCCACCAGGGACTTAACGATCGTCCCGAAGGAGGCCCCGATAATTATACCAACCGCCATGTCCACCACGTTTCCGCGCATGGCGAACTCTTTGAACTCTTTCAGGATTTTCACGCTTTCCTCCTTTATTATTACGCGTTGTCCGAGATACCATCTTTAAATGGGACTTAGAGTGACACGCCCAGGAAACTGATCACAGAGACGTCGTTCCGTTTCGTCCCCTCCGGCGGGGTGCTGTCATAAGAGTCGACCACGCTCAATTTGAGGTAAAGCTCGGTTGTCAGGCTAACCTTCACCCCGGCTTCGGCATTGAGAAGATAATCGTTAAAATCCTTGCCTTTGGGCTTGTAGGCCACGCTTTCCACCAGGGCGACGACATCGTTCAAGGCCAGCTCGCCCTTCTCCGCCAGGCGCAGGAAGATCCCGTGGTCCTTGGTATCGTCTTCGTACTTGGTGTCGATGTAGGAGGCGCCCAGCTCGGTGTCCAGAAAAGCGGACTCCGAGCGGTAGATCTCATATCCGACACCAGCGCCATTATCGAGACGGCGGGTAATCTGCTTGATTTTATCGTAGGAGCCCTCCGATCGCCCAGAGAGATAGCCGTTCTTGATGACGAACAGATCCCCCTGCAGCCAAAGCTCCGGCCGATCGTCAATCTTGCGGAGGTGAATCAGGAGTTCAGACTCAATGAAATTCTTGAACCTCGGCTCTAAAAATTTGTCCCCCTCCCGGAAATTTTAGACCGTCTTAGCAATACTCCAATTGGCATGAGAAAAAATAGTAGTGGATGGAAAAGTAGTATAATAGATTTTCTCGTCATTTGGCAATATTTAATCATATTGCCGCGCACATAACGATTTTTCCTCCTTTGTTCCGTCCTTGATAATTATTTATCTTGACTTATGGCATGACATAATTATATTTCCAGCATTGTAATCGTTTTTCCGGAGGAAGCAATGGCTGAACCAAACCAGAATAATTCGAAAGTCAGATCCGCGGGGTATGCGGCACTGATCGAGCGTTACGGCCTCGATGTGATTCCGAACTGGCATAAGTCAATTGTGACCGCCAGCGGAATCCATCGAATAGACTTCAGCGGAAGCGTCATCAAGGAGGTTTACCCGTCTAAATACTGGCCGGGGGATGCGCCGGGAGACCATCTTGAATTTGCGCTGAAATATGATGGGACGAATCTCGGGATCCTGGCCGTATTGTTTGCCAAGACCGGCCAGGAACCCATCCTTGAATATGTCCGCTCCAAACCGACCGGAAAATACGCACGGCGGATATGGTTCCTGTACGAATTCTTGACGGGCAAAAACCTGCCACTCGATAACCTTAAAATGGGTAATTACGTTGACCTGCTCGAAGCGGATGAATACTACACAGTCACTGCGGCCCGTCCGGTTCGACGGCAGCGAATCAACGACAATCTGCTGGGTAACAGGCGATTCTGCCCGATGGTCCGGCGCACCGACACCCTTCACAACTTTGAAAAGGCTGATCTGCCAAAACGATGCCGGCAAGTCGTGTCCGCTTATTCTCCGGAATTGCTGAAGCGGGCACTCGTGTACCTTTATACCAGGGAGACAAAATCATCCTTCGAGATTGAACATATCAATCCGACTTCAACCCGGACCGAGCGCTTCGTAGGGATACTGCAGATAGCACGACAGGATGACTTCTGTCAAAAGGCCAGCTTGATCGAGGTTCAAAACCGCATAGTCGACGCCCGGTTCCGCGATCCCGATTACCGCTCCAGCCAGAATTATGTTGGGGAGACGGTGGCCTGGCAGCAGGAAAAAATCCACTTCGTTTCTCCGAAGCCCGAAGACGTGGCCGGTCTGATGGAGGGCCTGACCGATGCCCACCAACGGATGGAGGGCCAGGGGGTACCAGCGGTTATTCACGCCGCCGCCGTCGCTTATGGATTCGTTTTTCTCCACCCGTTCGAGGACGGCAATGGCCGTATCCACCGTTTTTTGATCCACAACATACTTGCCCGAAGAGGCTTCACGCCAGAAGGAGTGATGTTCCCCGTTTCTGCGTCCATGCTGAAAAATCCCGCCGACTACGATGCCTCTCTGGAAACGTTCTCCCGGCAGTTGATGCCTTTGGTGGAATATTCTTTAGATGAAGAGGGACGGATGACCGTTCACAACGATACGGTCATTTGGTACCGATATATCGATATGACGGACCAGGCAGAGGCGCTTTTCCGCTTCATAGATCAGACCATAGAAACCGAACTTTCCGGGGAATTGGAATTTCTGGCCAATTACGACCGGACCAAGAAATCCATCCGGGAGATTGTGGATATGCCCGACCGGCAGATCGATCTGTTTATTCGCTTCTGCCTGCAAAACAATGGTCGGATCTCCGCACAGAAACGGGCAAATCACTTCAATTTTCTTACGGAGGTAGAAATTGCTTTGCTCGAACAGGCCGTTCAATCCGCCTACGGAAGTACTATTTCCAGTGATGGATGAGGGACGTGGCGGTATGCGTCTTCTGCCGATCAGAGATATCCGCGGCCATACTCGGCATAAAAATGGCCCATAATAAAACACCATGGACCATTTTTACTCCCCAGTCCGATGGCGGAGCGAACCCTCGTTTGGGATGTTTTCGACTACATCTTTGATGCCGACCGGCGGCGGATGGGAAGAATAAAGCCTATTCGGACCTACCGGAACCCGATCTTCCTGGCCCGGGAGTGGGCGGAGGCGATGGAGGCCGGCAATTTCCGATCTCAAAGGGCATTCGCGAAGGCGAGCGGTCTATCTCACGCCCGGGTCTCCCAGGTGTTGGGACTGCTTCGGCTCTGCCCGAGTGCCCGGGATGCTCTGGACGCTCTCGGCGATCCTTTGTATTCCCGGAAGGTCACCGAGCGGAAACTGCGTCCAATTGTAAATCTATCCGAGGCTGAGCAAGTACAGAGATTGAAACTATTGTTGAGGGCATACGTTATTTATAAGAAGCAGCCGGCAAGTTGAACTCGGACCCCGTCTTCTATTCTCAACAAGATAGCTACGTTTCGGAATTATCCTTCCCTATAAGCTTCTCAAAAAGTATGAAGTGTCTCCCCGGACTATAATAATCTTTGACCGCGAGGTTTTCGAGCACATGCACCGTCTCCCCTTCTTGCCGGCTGATGTTTGTATACCCCAAACTTCTGAATAATCGGAGGGATGGTTCGTTTTCCGGATCAACGGTCACTTCGATCCTCCTGCCTCCCATCTCTTTCACACAGCTCTCCATCGCTTTCAGGAGAAGCTTGCCCACCCCCTTGCCCTGTTTCGCCGGGGAGACTCCGACCTGCCAGAGAAAGTAGGTATTCTCGTGAACCGGGGAGACAAATCCCATCAGGAAGCCGACAATATTATCACCTGCTTCGGCGATAAAACAGGTGTTCTGAAAGTACCTGAGCATTATTTTGTAGAAATGTTCAAAATACTTCTCCAGGGGGGGACAGGTGGAGACAAATTGATGAACGGCGAGGAAATCTTCTTCGCGTGCTTTTCGGATATCGATCTTCATCTCCTTATCCCCCGGACGTGTTCCATAATTAAAGCGATCTGCTCTTCACTTCCGATATCATCCCGGCAGTGAAAATCCCCCTCTACCAATTCGTTTGCCTGTTCCACTTTTTCCCGGGCCCGGGCGATGGTCTCGCCGGTAGCGACAAGGGCGATCCCCCGTTCTGAGCCTACATTGAGCCGCCCGGCGGTGTCACGCCCACAGCTATAATAGACTGACGCTCCCAGCCGGCGTATCTTGTCTTCATCGAAGGAAACATCCAAGATCTGGTTCATCTCCCGGGGATAAGCGGGAGGAACAAGGTATCGACAGACGGAAGCCTTATTCTCAAACTCCGGTTCTCGGAGGTTTCCGTTCATCAAACCGGTAATGACCTCCAGAACGCTGTCTTTCATGACCGCCATCGTGTTAAGCCACTCCGGATCTCCGGGGCGGAAGTTGTATTCAATCAATTTGAGGCCTTTCCTGGTCAGCATGAACTGGCCGTAGAGAAAGCCTCTGCATTCGCACCCAGTCTCTATCTGAAATGCTTCAAGTGTCTTCCGGATGATTCCGCGGGCCTGTTCGTAATCTTTCGGCTCCAGAAAGGGAAGCAAAGAACCCGCGGTCGCGTAGGAGCCCATGCTGGCAGTGTTCGGCCCCCTGTCTCCCGGAAGCAGTCTCTTGAAATCCTGGACGGCCGGGGTGACAATAAGGTCGAGCCCGTCCACGAGAGATTGGATGGTGAACTCCTCCCCCTCCAGCCTCTCCTCCACAATCACCATCCCGCTGCCGTAGATCCGTTTTTGCAGCACCCGCTCGATGTAATTTGCTACTTCCGGACCGCCTCCCAACTGGTCACCGTAGACTTTAACCCCGAGCCCTTCCGTAAGTCCCGTCGGTTTAACCGCGACCCGCCAGTCGAGACTCTCCGCGTAAGCAACTGCCGCTTCCACTTCTCTGAAGACCCGGAACTCTGGAACAGCCGCGGGGAGATGTTTTCGGAGAAGCTCCCGGGCAAAAGACTTGTCCGATTCCAGCCGGGCGGCCCCCCGGGTAGGGCCAAAAACGGGGATTCCAACTTCTTCCAGGGCGTTGACCACACCCAGGGAAAGCGGGCCGGCGGTGGTCACAATAACCAGATCGGCGGAAATGGAGCGGGCGTAATCGACCATACCAGATGGCTCGGAGAGGGAGCCGAGTCTGTATTCGTCCGCCAGCCGGAGGATGCCCGGGTTCCGGATCTCCGTGTAGGCGAATACCTCGGCCCCGGAAGTTCGCTTGATATTCTCGATCGTGATCTGAGCCTTGGCCCAGCTTCCAATGATGAGGACCCGATCTACCGGGCCGGGAGAAGGCCGCCGAAATTTCCCTTCAGATCCTATGGTATTTCTCACACTGCCCCAGTAAATAGATTAACTATTTCGGTACTCAAAACTTTGGCTTCGTAAATTCCCCATCATCCCTATCTCGTCTCTCCACCCTTTCGGTGTTTTCCGGGATGAGCGTGATTGTCCGATCCCAGTCGGAGAGCAGTTTCGCGATGCCGATCGCCTTGAATTCATCCCCCTCTTCCAGGTGAAGCTGAAGATCGCATTCATCGCAATTCCGGTCACAGAAGGTTGGCTCATAAGAGTCAGGCTCCTTGTAGGAAGTTATGACCCCCTCGTAATTCCTGAGAATCACCTTATTGGTTGACCAGGAGATCAGGTAGTTGGGCATAACCGGGATCTTGCCTCCCCCCCCCGGCGCGTCTATCACATAGGTCGGGACGGCAAACCCGCTGGTATGCCCGATCAGGGATTCGATAATCTCTATTCCTTTCCCCACCGGAGTTCGGAAATGGCTGAGGCCCTCGGAGAGATCGCATTGATATAAGTAATAAGGCCGGACGCGGTTTTGAACCAGCTTGTGGACCAGTTTCTTCATAATCCGCGGACAGTCATTCACACCGGCCAGCAACACCGACTGGTTCCCAAGTGGAATACCGGCGTCGGCCAGCTTTCTTAACGCTTCTCGAGCGGAAGTCGTCAATTCCCGGGGATGATTGAAATGGGTGTTGATCCAGAGGGGATGATGACGCTTGAGCATCGCTACCAAGTTGTCGGTGATTCGATAGGGAAGGACTGCTGGTGTCCGGGTCCCGATCCGCACCACCTCTACATGAGGAATCTCTCCCAGTTCGGTTAGTATCCAGTCGAGATAGTCGTCATCCAGGAGAAATGGGTCGCCACCCGAGAGGAGAACGTCCCGGACTGCGGGTGTGGCCCGGATGTATTCAAGCCCCCTACGGATCTCGTCTCGATCGGGTATTGAATCCCGGTCGCCGACCCTCCTCTTGCGGGTGCAGTGCCGACAGTACATTGCGCACATGTTGCTCACCAAGAATAATACCCGGTCCGGATAGCGGTGGGTGATCAGGGGAACAGGGCTGTCTTTCTCTTCCAAGAGCGGGTCTTTTAAGTCATAGCGGGTGATATTCAGTTCCCGGGGGCTGGGGAATGCCTGGATAAAAATCGGATCGTTCCGATAGTCGTCGAAGTTGATAAGGGAAAAATAATAAGGTGTTATGGAGAGGGGAAATTTCTCAAGCACTTTCTGATATGAGGTCTTCTCTTCCCGTGAGAGTTCGATCCCGGTGAGGCCTTCAAAAGTTTTGAGGTCGCGAACCGCGTGCCGAAGCTGCCACCGATAATCACGCCAATTTTTTGTTATTTCCTCTTCTGAAACGTCCTGCTCTGCGAACCGCCTCATTTTAGTCAAAATATCCATTTTATTCTCCCCTTCTGGGTATATATATTCCGCCCGGCCGCTTCTGCCGCAACCCAAAACGAATACCCTTTACGAATGGGGATTATAAAAACAAAGCAGGGGTATAAAGACACTTCCGAGGGATCGCACCTTTACCACTAAACCTATTTGAAGCAAAAGCAGCGGATATGGCTACGCTTGTGTTTTCAAATTGGGACTATATAGTAAAACACAGCTTAGTATGAGAACGCAAGGATAATCCAAAGAATCAATAAAAATCCCGCACAGACAAAGGATGGAATATATCCTAAGTCAATGCGGGATAATTTCTTACAGCTCCCCAGTCCGATGGCGGAGCGAACCCTTATCTGGGACGTGTTCGACTACATCTTGGAGGCGGACCGCCGACGAATGGGGCGGATGAAGCCGATTCGGACCTATCGGAACCCTATCTTCCTGGCCTGGGAGTGGGCGGAGGCGATGGAGGCCGGCAATTTCCGATCTCAAAGGGCATTCGCGAAGGCGAGCGGTCTATCCCATGCCCGGGTCTCCCAAGTGTTGGGCCTCCTCCGGCTCTGTCCGGATGCTCGGAAGGCCCTGGACGACCTCGGCGATCCGCTCTACTCCCGAAAGGTCACCGAGCGGAAACTCCGGCCAATCGTCAATCTTCAGAAGGAAAAACAAGCGCTCAGGCTCAGGGAAATGTTTGGATCCCCGATATGAAATTTTATCGATTTTCAGCTCTTTTTTGTGGCCATCAACTCGTTATATCGGCATTATAGGTTTATTATGAAAAATAATCACATAAGTTCGGGCATTAGTTACCTCGATAAAATCAGCGGAGGGTTCCTGGTGGGGGACAATGTCATCTGGCGAGTCGAATCGGGTTCGTTTGTTGAACTTTTTTATCTTAATTTCATCAAAAGTTCTCTTCGGAATAAAAAGAAAGTTGTATTCATAAACTTCAACAGTTCTCCTAAGACCATTCTGAAGAGGCTGGGGAGTTTAGCCCACAAGAAAAATTTCATCTTGCTGGATTGTTTTACCTCCGGAAAAGGAGAGAAGTCGGATTTATTCACAAGTTTTTATGAGACAGGGGAGGTCAAAAAGTATGGATGCAAGGTTATATACGTTAATGAACCGGCCAAGATACAAAAATTCATCGAGGTAATCAATCACATCGAAGAAAGTTGTCCAAAAGGAACCAGTTATATTATCAACAGCATTACCGGTATCCAGGACCTATGGGGTAGCGAGAAGCAGGTTATGAAATTATTCACCCACCAATGCCCGCGTCTCTATGAACTGGGGACCATTGCTTACTGGGTTATGGAAAAAGCCGCTCATACTAAGGGATTCCGGGCTAACCTGAGCCATATTTCCCAGGTCGTGATCGATCTTTCCGTCCAAAAAGACATTTGCAATTTAACGATTATCAAAGCCGATAATCGCTCTACGAGCGAGGTAATGAAACCCCAGCAATACAAAGTTGTAAATTCAAAAATTCAATTCCTAACCCCCAAAAAAGATACCCTTGATATCGGCACAAAAATCAAACGGATCAGGGAAAATTACGCGATTTCCCAGGTGGAATTAGCACGCAAAATGGGGGTTTCTCCTTCGACCATCTCCCAGGTTGAAAGCAACATCATCTCATTTTCCCTGACTTCCATAGTTCGCTTGGCAAAGGTCTTGGATATCCCTGTGGGAGCATTATTTGAAGACGGGGAAAAAAGTACCGACAAAATAATTTTTCAAAAAGCCAATCGGAAACCGGTGAACTTAACCAGTATCTCAAGAAAGAAAGTAAGTGCGGAAGAGCTGCTACCTCCGAATCTAACTGGCGCCGATAATATGTATTTAATCAGCTTTATGCCCGGAGTTTCGATAAAGAGGCATTTTCTTATTCATAAAGGAGAAGAAATGGGGTACGTCGTCTCCGGTAAGCTTGTCGTTACAACCGGTGAGGAGGCACATGTAATTCAAGAAGGCGACTCGATCCTTTTACGCTCGGAAATCCCGACCGACTGGGAGAACAGATCTGACGACATAGCTACGCTAATTTGGATCGCAAGGAGTAAAATTTTTTAGCGTAAAATTTTTGTTGCTATCCAGTAGGGTCTGTTGTACTCTGGTTCCACAGGGTGAAGCAGTGCTTCGCCTTCTTTTTTCTGCCTCTGATTTCAGTGTCACTGAATAATTGAACTTAATTTTTATCTTCACTTAACCCAAAATCTTAATGGGCAGGATCCATACCATCTGGTTTGAAGGGTTAAACAGCGCGAGAAAGCGGCACTAACAATGAGTGCTCCTGATCATCTTCATCGTCGCATTCAAAGTGGAATATGCATGTCCTGCAGACACCTGAGAACATGTACCTACCGCAAGCCCACGGTTATGGTTCATGAGTGTGACGAGTATGAGGTTAGTCCATCTGCCTGTTCTGAAGACATGGCTGGACGTTTGACAAAGCAACAAGAGAAAGATCGGCAAGAGAAGCCAGGAAAAACAAGCAGAAACCGGAAAAGTAAAAAGGAGGAATAGATCATGATTACCCGTAGAATGAAGGGAAAAGATTTCATCAGTTTGATGGATTACAACAGGGAAGAGTTGGAAAGCATCCTTGCTGTGGCTATGCTATTGAAGACTCAGAATGCGATCTGCCAGCCTCACGAGCTGTTGAAAGGTAAGAACCT